>PUMG01000023.1 GCA_003551265.1 Halovenus sp. | reverse complement strand
CCGGAGCGACAATCATCACCGCGGCTGGCGTGGCGGTGGCTGGTGTCATCGGGTTCGTCGGTCTCATCGTGCCGCACATGATGCGTCTAGTGGTCGGTCCAGACCACCGTATCCTGATACCGACCAGCGCGCTCGCGGGAGCGACGTTCCTCGTTCTTGCCGATACGTTCGCTCGAATCGGCCCGGCAGAGGTCCCTGTCGGAATTGTCACAGCCGCAGTCGGTGCGCCGTTTTTCCTGTTCTTGCTCCGCCAGCGCGAGGTGTACGCGCTGTGATTCGAGTTGACGGGGTTTCGGTCTCCTTCGGACATCTTCAGGTACTCGACAGCGTCGACCTGCACATCGAATCCGGGGAACTGGTTGGACTGGTCGGACCGAACGGTGCGGGAAAGACGACGCTTTTGAGAACGATAAACGGGCTTCTCGACGCCGACGAGGGCGATGTCTGGCTCGATGACCGACGGGTGAGTCAGATGGGCGCACGAGAGGTGAGCAAGACGCTGGCGACTGTCCCACAGAACACGCACGTTGGTTTTTCCTTCCGTGCGGAGGAACTTGTCGAGATGGGCAGGACGCCCCATCGCTCCCGCCTGAACTGGTCGGACGACACAGATCCGGTCGAGCAGGCGCTCGAACGGACCGAGACGACTCACCTCCGCGACCGGAAGGCCGAAGACCTGAGTGGTGGGGAACGACAGCGAATCCTGCTCGCTCGCGCACTCGCACAGGAGCCTGCGATGTTGCTGCTCGACGAGCCGACGGCGAACCTCGACATCAATCACCAGATACAGGTACTGGAGTTAGTCGACGAACTCGTCGAGGAAGGTCTCGGGGGGCTCGCAGCCATCCACGACCTCGATCTCGCGGCCCGTTACTGTGACCGTCTGGTGCTCCTGAGTGAGGGGACCATACAGTCACGTGGTCGACCCGAGGCAGTCCTGAAAGATGCGCGACTCGCTGAAGCGTTCGAGACCGAGACTGCCGTAACCGAAAACCCCGTGACAGGAACACCCACCGTTACGGCGCTCGAAACAGCACCCGGGCAGGACGTTCGCGTACACGTCGCTGGCAGTGGCAGAGGTGCCGTTGCTGCCGTGCGGACGCTCTGGAGAGAGGGCTTTGCGGTATCGCTCGGTCCCATCCCCGAGGGCGACGTGGCAGCCGACCTCGCCCGAGTGCTCGACGTTGACGTGGTCACGGCACCAGCGTTCGAGCAACCCGATGAGTCTCGTCTCGACGACGCTCGCCGTCTTGTGAGCGAGGCTGACGTCGTCGTCGTAACGGCAGGCCCAGGGCGTGCTCTCGTTACCGACGCAATCGGGTCCGTCCCCCGAATCGATGCTGCACTGGCGAGTGAAGGAACCGCAGTTGCCCGTGTCGACGGTGGAGAGACCGCTGCCGTTCAGGACGAATCCAGACTCGCCGAGGCGGTTCTCGAAGCGATGAGCCGGTGACACACCTCGTGTTGTTCGAAACTGATGCGCGAGAACTCGACAGAATGTGAGAATTCGACAGAATTTTGCCGGTCAGTAGATGAGTTCGCCATCGATGAACTTCCTGGCGCGTGGGTCTTCCGGGTCAGTGAACACCTGTTCAGTCGGCCCGCATTCGATGATGCGTCCTTCGAGCATGACAGCGGTTCGGTCGGCCACGCGCTCGGCCTGATGCATGTCGTGAGTCGCCAGCACGACACCGAGACCACGCGACCGTGCAGCGTCGATTGCGTCTTCGAGTATCGCTGTGTTTCGAGGGTCGAGATCGGACGTCGGCTCGTCGAGTAACAGAAACTCCGGGGCCGACGACAGTGCTCGTGCGAACGCAACCCGCTGGGCCTCCCCACCCGAAAGCGACGACGCGGGGCGGAACTGGTCGTCTTCCAGACCGACGAGTTGGAGATGCTCCGTGACAACAGGGTTCGCCTTGCGCCGCCCGAGTCCTGACAACCAGTTTCGAATCCGGTCGGGCCAGCTCTGGCGGATGCCGAGTGGATACCGAACGTTGCGGTGGACGGTGCCATCGAAGAGGTTAGCCTCCTGAAACACCATTCCGACTCGACGTCGAATGTCGAGGCGCTCGCGTTCAGAGAGCGTCCAGACGTCAGTTCCGTCGAACTCGACAGTTCCCTCGTCAGGACGGTCGAACATCGACACCAGACGCAGCAGCGTCGTCTTTCCGGTTCCCGACGGACCGATGATGGCGAGGGCTTCGCCCGGATTCACCCCCAGAGAGATGTCGTCGAGGACATCAGTACCATCGAATCCGTGAGAAACACCAGCGAGCGCGAGGCGACCTGTCTCTGTGACATTCCCGTTCTCGTACCGACCTTTCATCATACCCGTCCACCCCCAACTTTGAGCAAGAGTCCGTTTATCAACAGCACGAGCGCGACTAGAATCGCACCCAGAATCAGTGCGAACTCGAACCGACCCTGACGCGCTTCGAGCTGTATCGCGGTTGTCAGTGTTCGGGTCTGCCCTTCGATGTTCCCGCCGACGATGAGCACCGACCCCACCTCGCTGATGGCACGTCCGAGTCCGGCCAGAATCCCGGTGATGATGCCGTAGCGAGCCTGTCTGACTGTCGTAAGTGCGACGTCGAGCCGTGTTCCGCCCATCGCATACGCCGCATCACGGACGCCGTCGTCGACATCGATGACTGCTGCCAGACTGATTCCTGTAATCACCGGAGCTGCCAGCACGAACTGCGACAGTATCATCGCTTCGCGGGTGAAAACCAGCGTGAATCCAATCTGTCCGAGCGGGCCCTCACTCGACACCGCAAACAGCACGACGAGTCCGACGACGACGCTCGGAAACCCCATTCCCGTGTTGATGAGCGCGATGACGAACGACCGCCCAGGAAAATCGTTGAATCCGACGAGCATCGCAACCGTGAGACCGAACAGCGAACTCAGGGCCACGGCGATGAGGCTCACGTACAGCGAGACGTAGACGATGTTCCACACCGCACCCCGACCGTAGGGAAAGTCGACGAGCAGGGGACTCGATACACCGGAATCGACTGCAACAGCGAGGAGTGATTCGACCATACGTTCTGTTAACTATCAGGAACCCAGTCCTCGGGGACGTACTGCTGGAAGTTGGGATTTTCTGCAATCGCCTCCGGAAAGAACAGCTGTTCTCCCGCAGCTGTGTAGCTCTCGATGATCTCCTCTCCTTGCCTGGAAGTGACGAACCCGATGTACGCAATCGCCAGGTCGTAGTTGACGTGGTCGTGGACGCCAGGGTTGACAGCGACGATACCGTACGGATTCGACAGGAGTTCCGGCCCGTCTTCGATGGGGCCCTCGACGCAGATGTCCAGTTCGTCCAGTTCCGAGCGCTGGGAGATGAACGTGGCGCGGTCAGAGAGCGCATACGCACCCCCCTCCAGCTGTGCCTGGTTGAGAACCTCGCCCATTCCACTCCCGGTCTCACGGTACCACTCCCCGCCCGGGTCGATGTCGACCGCCTCCCAGATGTCGAGTTCTTTCGCGTGTGTCCCCGAGTTATCACCTCGAGAGATGAAAACCGCCTCGGTGTCGGCGATAGCTGTGAATGCGTCTGTGACTTCGTCCATCCCATCGATTCCCGCGGGGTCGTCGTCTGGACCGACGACGATGAAATCGTTGAACATGAGATCACGTCGGTTGACGCCGTATCCCTCACCGATGAAGTCATCTTCGAGACGCCGGGCGTGTACCATCACGATGTCCGAATCCCCCCGTCGTCCGGTCTCGAGGGCTGCACCTGTTCCCTGTGCGACCGTGTCCACCGCCGCTCCAAACCGTTTTTCGAAGGCGTCGTTGACCTCGCTGAGGAGACCCGTATCGTACGTACTCGTGGTCGTCGTGAGCGTGAGCGTCTCCCCCAGTATCTCCGCAGTCGGTTCGCTCTCGTTGGTGTCGTCGCTACCCAGACAACCAGCCAGCGCTGTTGCCACACTGCCACCAGTCAGTGTGAGAAACCTCCGTCGATCCATCTCGTACGATACATCGGTTGGTGGCTACTCGCATAAACGTTTCCTGCCTGACGCAACGGTAATTAGTTTCGTCGTGGTATTAGGTAAGTTTCTTTGATTTCCCCCAGCCTCGAAATTGCCAGAGAGGTAGTCGAAACACATTACATCAAAATCACCCATCGTCAGCGTACCGTGTCAACAACAAGTGACCGACGATGCCGATGATGAACGCAATCCCAAGGTTAGTGAGCAGTGTCAACACGCCGATGCCAACGGACAGTGCGAGATTCGAGGATTTGAACACACTCTTTGTGAGAGACAGGGCGATGATGGCCAAAAGGACACCGAGCATCGCGAGCGGGAACGCCGAAAGGAGAGCAGTCGTTACGAAGAAGGCCGCACCGAGATAGAGTACGCCTGCAACGATGTTTGCACCGCCGGTCCGGGCACCGAACTCGTACTTTCCAGTGACCCCGTCACAGCCGTGACACATCGGAATGCCTCCTGCAGGAATCGCCAGGAGGTTCGTCGTTCCCATGCTCGTGGATAGCTCATCCGGTGTCACGTCCGCGTCGAACCGCTCTGAGAACAGCAACGACGTTGCCAGGGCAGCGTTACCGATAGTCATCGCCAGTTGCGCGAACAGACCGTCGGCAGTGCGCCAGGTGAACCCCTCTGTGAGCGGTGGAACTGGTGGAACACCGGGCCACTGTGGGGTCGGTATCCCGGTTGTGATGAGTGCCATCACAATACCGACAAGCAAGACAACGAGAGCACTCGCGTTCTTGTACCCGAGAAGAACGATGACGAGAGCAATCAGGACCCCGATACCCGCAAACATCAGCTCAGCAACAGCGAGCTGGAGACCTGTTTCGAGAAGAATGAGTCCAACGGCGAACTGCACACCTCGGATGACTGGCTCACCGATCCACCGTTCGACTCTGGCGAGCGTCCCTGTACGTCCGATTGTGAGGAGGACTATCCCGAGAATGAGACCTGCCAGTGCGAGTTCTGTGTACGTGAGTGCACCAGCAATCGCGAGGGCGGCAAGCGCTTTCATCGGCTCCACAGAGACTGGAAGGCCATACTTGAGACCCCAGACTATCTGGAACACACCGAAAGCGAGTAGCACGTGAGGCAGGGAGATGTTCGTCAACAGGGCGAGGGCGACGACCAGCGGAAGCACTGTAACCATGTCCCCTATCGAACCAGTAATCTCGTTCGTGCCGAATTTGAGTTCCGTGCGTTCTCTGGTATCGACGAAAACCGCCATCTAACGATGAACATGTCGCGAACAGACTTAGGGCTGGTCAGTGCTGACGGGACGTTACGTTCGGAAATATGGTAACCATATTCAGTTACAACAATCTGGAAAAGAGAGCCACTTACAGAGATGCCCTCAGTCAGACGCTTGCCCCTGTTCCTGAAGGTAGGCGGCTATCTGTTCGACCTCGTCTTTGAACACGTCGATGTCGTAGTCCTGTGCCTGGATTATCGCGCTGTACCGTGGTGTGTAGCTTGCGAGGAAGAACACTTCCGCCAGTTCCTCCTCGGTCGCACCGTGGAGTTGTGCAGCACCTTTGTGGAAGTGCCGGCAGAACTCACAGCCGATCGCGGCCGCGATTGCCTGGCCGATGAACTCACGAGTTTTCGGGTCGATTACCGTATCACCGAACATGAACCGCTTCATGTTTGGCCACTCGTTGACCAGTTCCTGCTCCGGAAGCGCTTCCAGATAGCCCGGAACCAGCCCGAACGACTCCTCGATGTCCTCCAGTGTCTCCTCGTATGGTTCTATCTGTGTTGCCATTGTCTTTCTCCCCCACTATGGGGAGTTCGGACTATGACACACAGTCGCATAGTTATGTGTTCCCAAGGAGTTATAATCTCGGCCAACCGGAGAAATATCCGGAGTATGTTTCCCTTTTTGAGCGGTAATCTGGTCGACGGAGCAAACCGATATGTAAAACAGGGACGCACACACACAGGGACGTATGGTCACATCAAGCGCACCCGGTAAGGTCTATCTCTTCGGGGAGCACGCTGTTGTCTATGGCGAACCGGCCGTGCCGTGTGCGATCGACGTGCGCGCCAGGGTCACGGCCGAACGGCGCGAGGAAGGCCTTCGGATTCACGCTGGCGACCTCACGCTGGACGGGTTCACAGTCAGGTACAACGGCGACGGGGACGAACACCCCGACATCGACGTCTCCGACACGCTCGTCGAGGCGGCTATCGG
>PUMG01000045.1 GCA_003551265.1 Halovenus sp. | reverse complement strand
GTCGTGACGAACGCACCGATTCCTGTGCTAACTGTCAACGTCAGTGTCGATCGGTGACGGTGCAGATCGGCGACAGCACCGACCGGTGATTGCGCGGATCGACGACAGCGTGGACCGACGACAGCGCGAATCTGCGACAGCGTGGACCGACGATAGCGCGTGTCGACGGCAGCGTCGACGTCTTCAGGCAGTGCAGATGTGAACGCGTCTCTGTTTATTTCACTCCTGCTCGTTTCGCTTGAGCGAGAGAACAGTCCGCTCGAACGAACAGACAACCTCGTCGTGCTGGTTGAACACTTCGACTTCCATCGTCACGACGCCGCGCTCACCGTCACTGGTCTCACGCTTTTCGAGAATGGTCGTTTCGGCACGAATCGTATCACCGTGAAAAACGGGCCGTGGGTGCTCGACGTTGTCGTAGCTCAGATTGGCAACGATGGTGCCGTCGGTCGTATCCGGAATCGTCAGACCAACCGCGAGTCCCATCGTGTAGATACCGTTGACGAGGCGTTCACCGAAGCGGGTTTCGGCCGCGAACTCCGCATCGAGGTGGAGTGGCTGCTGGTTCATCGTCATATCACAGAACGTCTGGTTGTCGGCCTCACTTATCGTGCGCCGTCTGTCGTGGACGATTGTCTCTCCGACGTCGAACTCCTCGTAGTAACGCCCTGGCATGAATAACACGTGAACGCCCTGATTCAACTACTTTTCGAGGCGTTTTCTCGACTCGGGTCTCAGTCTTCTTTCGTCTTGATGTCTGCCGAGAGACCCTGGGCCATCTGGATGTCCTTCGAGTTGTTGAGCGTCCACGCGGTACGCTCGGTTACGGCCTCGATAACCTCGCGCGCCGATGGGTAGCCGTTGCCAGATTTCTTCACGCCACCGAAGGGTAACTGGACCTCGGCACCGATACACGGCAGGTTGCCGTACTTGAGGCCAATCTCTGCCCGGTCACGGAAGCGGTTGATCTGGCGGTAATCCTCGGAGATAATCGCCCCGGCCAGCCCGTAGTTGGTGTCGTTGTGGATATCGATGGCGTGGTCGATGTCGCCCTCGTATTCGAGCAGTGCGACGTGTGGGCCGAACACCTCCTCCTGAATGCAGCGCAGGTCGGCATCGTGGTCGGCTTCGTAGACGAACGGACCAACCCAGTGGCCCTCTTCGTGGCCATCTGGAATCTCGTGGTCATCCAACTCTGTGCGGTCGACGAGGACGTTTACGCCCTCGGTTCTGGCAAGTTCGTTGTACTGGGTGACTTTCTCGACGTGTTGCTCCTCGATGAGCGGTCCCATGAACGTATCCTCGTCGAGTGGGTCACCAACAGCGACGTTTTCGGCAGCCTCGACGAAACGCTCTTTGAACTCGTCGTAGACGTCAGTGTGGACGACGAGACGCTCGCTCGACACACACCGCTGGCCGGTCGTCTTGAACGAACTCATCACCGCCGAGTGGACGGCGATGTCGAGGTCTGCGTTCTCCGTGATGACGATGTTGTTCTTTCCGCCCATCTCACACGCTGCGCGCTTGCCGGGATCCGCAGCGGCTTTCTGTGCAACCTCGTGACCAACCTCGGCAGAGCCGGTGAAGAGCACGGTGTCGACACGCTCGTCGTCGACGATGGCCGCACCGGCGTCGCCGAAGCCCTGCACCATGTTGAACACACCGTCAGGGATTCCGGCGTCGACAATCATCTCCGCGATTATCTGCCCGCACCACGGCGTCTGCTCTGCAGGCTTCCAGACGACGGTGTTCCCCTCGACGAGCGTGACGGCCATGTGCCAGAACGGAATGGCGACCGGGAAGTTCCACGGCGTGATACAGCCCGCAACCCCGCGGGGTTTCCGACGCATGTAGGCGTCTTTCTCGGCTACCTCACTCGGTACGACATCGCCTTTGGGATGGCGCGCATCTCCGGCAGCCCACTCCACCATGTGCCAGGCCTCCGTGACGTCGGCTTTCCCCTCTGAAATCTCTTTCCCGCACTCTTTTGTGACGATTTCACCGAGTTCCTCGTGCCGGTCTCGGAGTTCGTGGTAGACGTCCCAGAGGTACTCTGCACGTTCGATACGCGAGAGTTCTCGCCACTCCTCGAACGCTTCGTCCGCCGCCGCGACCGCGCGGTCAACGTCCGATGGTGTCCCACGGTGGAACCTGCCCAGTTCCTCGCCGTTTGCCGGGTTGTAGCTCGCGAACGTCTCGTCTCCGTCGCCCTCAACCCATTCGCCGTCGATGTAGTGCGTGTACGTGTCGGACATATCTTGAGTTTTGACCTCATCCGTGAAAAACCCCCACTGAACGACACTCACATGGCAGTCAGTGGCATATCTGCTGGCTCGGCCGGCGGATTACAGTCCCGGAATAGTTCGTGTCAAATTACGCTTTTTCTCTCATGAGTATAGACGGACGTCCAGTTTTCATTCGGAAAGTCGCCAATGCTGCTGGCTTCCGGCCACTTTATGATGATGGAAGCCCAACCACGGATATGGCGGAAATCGCACGAGCAGACGCCCCGCTCGACCTGACGCTTTCGGAAGCAGAACTGGAACAACACCGACATCACATCACGTCGTTCATCTCGAATCAGTACGAGGTCTCAGGGGCTGAAACGGCAGTAATCTGTCTCTCTGGCGGTATCGACAGCACACTCACGGCACATCTGATGGTCGAAGCGCTGGGTACCGGTGCTGTCTACGGTCTCGTTCTCCCGAGCAGTGTCAACACCGACCGGAACATGAGCGATGCCGAACGCGTCGCCAGCGAGTTGCTCGACATCGAGTACGACGTCATCGAAATCGACCCGCTCGTTGAATCGGTCGCTGACGCAGACCCTGATGTGGATACGGACGTAACGTCAGACGATGACCTCGAAGTCGCGGTCGGCAATCTCCGAGCACGGATACGGGCTGTACTCGCGTACTTCGTGGCAAATCGGAATCAGGGATTCGTCGTCGGAACCGGAAACCGAAGCGAAGCAGCGGTGGGTTACTTCACGAAGTACGGCGACGGTGCTGTCGATTGCCACCCTATCGGAAATCTCTACAAACAGCAGGTCAGACAGCTCGCGACACACGTGGGTGTGCCCGACGACCTCGCGGCGAAAACTGCCTCTGCAGAACTCTGGGACGCCCAGACTGACGAGGGAGAACTGGGTATCGGCTACGACACCCTCGATTCGATTCTCGCGCTCCACATCGACGGCCCACTGTCTGTGAGTGCAACAGCAAAGACCATCGCTGTGGACGAAGCGATTGTCGAGAACGTCCGTACCCTCTACGAATCGAGTGAGCACAAACGCAACGCACCAAAAGCGCCAGAACCGCTGGTCTAGAGACGGCCGACACTCTCGACGGAGACGCTCTCCACGTCGTCGACAGCGGCGAACGCTTCCTCGACAGACTCTGTCCCGCCCTCACCGTCAGCGACGATAACGGTCGGAATGAGCGCGGTGAGACCGAACGCGACTTCCTCTGTCTTCGCACCGCTTATTCTTGCACCCTCCGGCAGGGCTGCTTCGAGACTGTCCTGGAGTTCGTCCAGGTCGATGTCCGGGCTTTTCGGCATGACTTTGATTGATGCAGCGACGTCTCCCATGGTTATGGTCCGGTGAATCCGCACTGTTTGCACTGATAGAGGTTGCTCTGCTTCCGGCACTTCGCACACCGGTAGATGCGATAGTTGCACTCGGGGCAGTCGAAACGTGCGGCGTTCGACCCCGCGACGTTGATACCGCACGAGATGCACTGGTGTCTCGTTTGTTCTTGTAGGCCACTCATGTCACTTCGTTTTGTGCCACGGGTTTTAACCCTTTTTAACTTGACCGGACCCACGTAGAGACTACCGGTTTTCGTCTTCTGCTGCTGGGATTGTCGGGTCCGCGAGCGCACTCTCGGCTGGCTCGCCCTCTTCCCAGCGATAGAACCCCTCACCAGCGGCGGCTCCGGTCTGCCCTGCGTCGACGAGCGTCGAGAGCAGCGGTGGCGGTTCGAACTGTGGACCGAAGCTCTCGGACAGTGAGCGCAACGAATCGAGGTGTGTATCGAGACCAACCCGGTCGATGCGTTCGAGCGGACCGATAGCAGCCCCGTAACGCTGTTTGAATACGGTATCTATCGCTACCACGCCTGCAACACCCTCGTCAAGCAGTCTGATGGCTGTGGTTTCGAGGGCGAGTGAGAGGCGTGTCGATGCCCCTCCCGGTACGTCTCTGACTGGAACCCATTCCAGTTCCACTCTCTCGACGAACTCCGTTGCCTGCGCTAGCGCGCTGGAGTCAGTTCCTTCCCCTAGCACGACCTCGACAAACGACTCATCCAGGCTCTGAAAACGAAAGCCGACTGCGCGTTCGGGGTGACGAAGGCCAGCGGCGGCCGCTGTTACGGACACCTCGGGTACAGCCGTCGCGACGAGCCTTTCCTCGCCAATCAGTGCTTCGACCTCACTAAGGCGAGTCTGTAACTCACCAACATCAGAACAGGTCGTATCGATAATCACGTCTGCGTCTGCTACGGCCGCTTCGAGACTTGTCGTTCCCTCGATGTACTGCCTGTCTCCTCCGCGCTCACTCTCGTCGAGTTGTTGTTCGACGATGTCGACGCTGTCCATGACCGTCGTCACTTCGGTCGTGTGAAGACGGACGTCCACCCCAGAGAGCGCACACCACCTCGCAATGGCCCGTGCCCTCTCGTTCGCACCCAGCACAGCAACGTTCATATGTAGAGTCACAGCCAAAGTGGCTAAGTATTTGCGACTACCTGGGCGATATCCCGACACCACGGGCAACCGATGTGAGGTCAATTTTCCCGTCCGACATCGCCACGCCGTCGTAGACGTCGGATTCGAGTAACAGCGCGCCGTCGAGGTCTGCGTACTCGACGAGCGGTGTGAGTTGACACGCCCCGGCAATCGAGGCGTTGCTCTCGGTCATACAGCCGAGCATGACGTCGAGTCCGTGTGCCTTCGCGGCGAGAATCTGGCGCTGGGCAGGCCGGAGACCCCCACACTTCATCAGCTTTACGACCACGATATCGACGGCGTCTGCGACCGCCGGAACGTCTGTCGCCGTCACGCAGGATTCGTCTGCCGCGATAGGGAGGGCACCCTCCTCAGAAATCCGTCTGAGTCCGTCGATGTCCTCGCTGGGGACGGGCTGTTCGAGGAACTCGACGCTGAGGTCAGCCAGCCACTCTGTATTTTTGATTCCTTCCTCGGGTGTCCACGCGCAGTTAGCGTCGACGCGAATTCGAGCGTCCGGCGCGGCTTCACGGACGGCTTCGAGACGGTCACGGTCGGCGTCAGTTCCCAGCTTGACTTTCAACACGTCGTATCCACGCTCACGCGCCCGCTGTGCCCGGTCGTGCATTCCATCCGGAGAGTCGATTCCGATGGTGTACGACGTCGTCGGCGCGCGTGCGCCATCGAGTCCCCAGCGACGGTACAGCGGTTCATCCGCCTGCGTTGCGGCGAGGTCGTGGACAGCAATCGAGACGGCCGCGCGGGCTGCTGCCTCATCAGGTGCGAGTGCTGCGAGGCGTTCCTCGATGACCTGCTGGGCGTGAGGGTCACCAATCGATTCGACTGCCTCCAGCAGCTTCGGCAAGACCTCCTCTACGCTGTCTGGTGTTTCGTCGTAGTAGGACGCTGGTCCTGCACCGCCAACTCCGACGCGTCCCGTCTCGTCTTCGAGTTCGACCGTCAGAACCGTCGCCGTATCTGTCGTTCCCCGCGAGATTGTGAAGCTCTCTTCGAGGGGGAGGTCGTGGCGCTCGAACGACGACGAGACAATCGTTCGCTGTGAATCTGTGTCAGGAGTCATCGTTTCGGATTAGCTGAGGTCGTCGTACGGGCCTGCTTTCGATGCGTCGAGGCGTTCGAACTGGTCATCTGAGAGTGAGACGCTCGCGGCTTTGAGGTTCTCTTCGAGCTGGTCAATCGTCCGCGCGCCGACGATTGGGACGGTCACGTCGGGGTGATGGATGTGCCACGCGAGCGCGACCTGTGCTTCGGACGCACCCACCTCTCTGGCGACGTCTTGCACCACGTCGAGCGCGTCGAAGTTCTCCTCGGTGAGATAGCGGTCTGCCCAGCTATCCGAATCCGATGCTGTCGAGTCCTCGGGTCTATCGCCGTCGCGTTCGTACTTGCCCGTCAGAAAGCCCTGTGCCAGGGGACTCCACGGGATGACGCCGATATCGAGATTGCGGCACATCTCCAGATACTCGCCTTCGATTTCGCGGTTGACGAGGTTGTACCGTGGCTGTGTGACGGTGAATGGTTCCCAGCCGTACTGGTTGGCAATCTCGTTGGCGCGGGCGATTCGCCAGCCGTTCGGTCGGAACGTCGACGCGCCGAGGTAGTGGACCTTCCCGTCGTCGACGAGTCCGTTCAGTGTTCGCATGAGTTCACGTGCCGGTGTCGAGTCGTCCCACCGGTGGATGTACAGCACGTCGAGGTAGTCTGTCTGAAGTCGTTCGAGCATCGTGTCGATCTGGTTTCGCAGGTGCTTGCGGTTGAGACCGGCCGCGTTCGGGTCGCCCTGGCGGGTTGGCCAGTACACTTTCGACGCGATAACGAACTCGTCACGGTTGCGTCCGGAGAGCCACTCACCGATCCAGCGCTCGCTGTCACCGCTGCCGTAGACGTCGGCCGTGTCGATGAACCGGCCGTCTGCGGCCTCGTAGGCGTCGAGCAACTCGTGAGCTGCGTTTCTGTCGGTTTCGAGGTTGCCGGCAGGCGTCTCGCGGCCAAAACGCCACGTCCCGAACGCGATTTCGCTCACTTCCAGCCCGGTGCGTCCCATCGAGACCGTGTCGAGGTCGAGGTCCATATCCGATACTCTGTCAGCGAGGATAGAAAGGTTGGGGATTTCGTTTCTCTGTTGCCCAAAAATCTATTTGAACCGGGGGAGTTCTTTTTACTGCCTCGCACAAACGCAAGAGTATGACCACTCGTCGACAGTTTCTCGTGGCAACTGGCGCGTCCGCATCCGTTTTGTTGGGGGGCTGTATGGACACGATTCGGAGTGAAACCGAATCGGCACGTGTGGAAACGGAGATCATCAACGTCGATGGGATTGCCGACGTACCAGTTGCGTTCAGTGTAACTCAAACCTCGACTCTGCTGTCAGGCGAAGACTTCCCCAGATTCTCGGTTACTCTCGAAACCGAAAGTGATAGCACATTGTGGTTTCACAACAGCCGTCCTCGACTGTTCAGTCCCGGCCCCAGTACTCCAGAAGGACTGTACCTCCTCTCCGAATCTGAAGCGGCCTCGATAGAAGATGGAACGAGTGAGGTTGCTCCCGCGGACCCAGCCGATTGTCTGTGGATTGACCATGCGCCAGCACTACCTGCCGATGAACCCCAGGTAACGCTCGATCCAGGTGAACCCGAATCACAGGAGTTCGCGTACGCCCCAGGTGAAGACGTGAGTGGGGAGGGCTGTCCCGAATCGGAAGAGTACGCGTTCGAAGAGAACTACCGATTCTACCTCGACGAACGAGATGAACGTGATGAGCCGACGTATGTCGCCGAGTGGGGGTTCGGAGTGCGGATTCGTGGAGAGTGAGATAATCCTCTAGAACTCGTCTTGCCACCGTTCGAACTGTTGTTCAGCGACGCTTTGACCGAGTGACACCGCTGGAACCAACCCATCGTCCGAGACCCGGTGCGCGTGTATCTCGGAGTGCGCATTCGGGTCGCGGAATGTCACGATGGCCATCTCCGGAATCTCTCTCGACACTGCATTATCAGCGACATCGAACTCTGTTGCCGACTCATCCCCATCGAGTGTCCCCTCGACCCTGCTTGCAGCCTCCGAAGACTGCTGGTACACTGTCACCGAGTTGATGACGGTCGCCGTCCTGTCCGCGTTGTGCAACGCTCGATATCCGGAGTTGTCCTCGGGCAGACGGCTCCAGTAGTCGCCGACATCATCGACGACCACCGTTAGTTCCGACTTGTCGCTCTCGTCGTAAATGGCGTCCTCAGAACCAGACCCCGACGTTTCCGGTTCTGCTCCAGTGTCGGTGCTGTCGTCATCGTTACTCACGAACGAGGCGGTGACATTGCCCGTCCAATCAGGGTGCACCAAGAATCGTTCTGCACGTCCGCTCAACACGGTTAGTCCTCGTCTTCAGCAGCTTTATTGTATCTGTTCAACAGGTACATCGCACCACTTGCTCCAGCGAGCGCTTTCAGAATGCCGAACCCAGAGCCATCGTCGTCAGCCTGCGTTCCCGACTCTGACGGCGTCGGTGTCGGTGTGGGGGTAGGCGTCGATGTCTGCGTAGGCGTTGGCGTAGGCGTGGGAGTTGGCGTCGGTGTTGGTGTAGGTGTAGGAGTTGGTGTTGGTGTGGGGGCGGACCGGTCCATATCGAGTGTCTGGGGTTGGTCGCCCCGCAAGGAGTGGTGGTGACCCTGGTAGCCGAGTGTGACGCGGGAGTCCTCGCTTGCTCCCTCGACTTCTGCTTCAACTGCGTGGACGCCCGCACTCCCTCCCACGAAGAGAACACCATCCACCACGATCGGAGACGAAAGCATACTTCGTGTCCTGCCTATTCCGAAAGTCCACACTTCGTCTCCTGTCTCGACAGTCCGCGCGTAGACGTTTCCACTCCCCGACCCAAAAAAGACAGTATCGCCCGCCACCGTTGGAGCCCTCCGGATACTGCCGGTCTCTGAGTTGAACGACCACTGGAGATCGCCAGTCTCTGTGTCGAGCGCATAGAAATTATCGGTAAACCGCGAGCCCCCGCCACCGAAGAACACCGTCCCATCTGCCACCGTCGGTGAATTAAATCGGAAGGTCTGTCCGTACTCTAGCTCTTCAGGGCCTTTCCATAGTTGTTCACCAGTCTCTGCATCCAGCGCAAAGACCACACCGCGCTCGTCGTGTTTCCCTCCGATGAACACGGTTCCGTCAGCCACAGTCGGTGACGACCGTCGAATCGCGTCGTCAGTCTCGAACGCCCACTCCTGCTCGCCTGTTGTGGCATCCACAGCGTAGACGTAGCTGTCGTTACTGCCGAAAAAGACAGTGGGGGTGCCCCCGGAGTCTGTCTCGGTCTCCACTATCGCTGGCGAACTCCAAATCACGTTGTCAGTCTCGAAGGCCCACTCCTGCTCGCCTGTATCCCCATCCAGCGCATAGAGGAAGCCGTCTCCACTCCCGACGATAACCAGATCGTCCACTACTGTTGGTGAGGTGGAGACACTCCCGCCGGTTTCGAACTGCCACTGTTCGTCCGCACTCTCCGGGTCCAGCGCGTAGACGTTGTTGTCGTGACTCCCCACATAGAGAGTCTCATCCGTGACTGTCGGGGCAGAAAGCACCTCATCACCGGTCTCGAAGGCCCACTCCTGCTCACCAGTTTCTGCATCTAGCGCATAGAGAGAGCCATTCGTGCTCCCGATAAACACCGTTCTGTCGACGACTGTGGGCGGGCAACGAAACACACCGTCGTCCGGAGAGAACCGCCAGCGTTCGGTCCCTCCTGGTTTAGTGGCGTCTGCAGGCTCTGTGCTCGCTACACTGACTGTCGAGAGGAGGGCCAGACCCGCCGCTGATCCGAGATACCGCCGGCGACTGAGCTTCATACAACACCACGTGCGCTGTCAGGGGAACCAGACATACGTTTTAATCAAGTGTCGTGTTTGTCTTCAAGTACGTTAATACTACGGGATGCATTTCCGTTGAGGCTCATACCGGAGGCAGTGAAACAGCGGTCTCTCTCCAGAAGTTTGCCTGAACAAGACTTATTGTGTTTTGCGTGCAATTCGCATCTAGAGATGGCAACAAGAGAAGCAGACTGGGATACTCCCCTCGATACGGGTGGTGAGGCGTTCGAACTCCTCGGAAATGCCCGGAAGGCGTGGATCTATACGTACATCCACCATCACCCGGAGACGACGATCCGAGAAATCGTCGAAACGCTCGATCTTCCAGAACGAACGGTCTACGAATACGTCGATGACCTCGAAGCTGCAGATTTCGTAGAGCAAGCGAACGACGGGCGACCGGCGACGTACACCGCTCACGACATTGACCTCCAACTGGTCACAGATGAGGCCGAGCGGCGAATCACACCAGAACTAGTCGAAGCGATTGCCCGTCGGATGCGGGACGCTGACATCGACACGTACATCCACCGCCACGGACTCGATGGGCTCGCCGTTGCACTCGATTACGCCCGCGAATACGTCGACGGGTCGGTAACACATCAGATCATGGCTCGTGAACAAGAACTCTCGGCTTTGGAAGCTGGCGTCATTCTGGATGCACTCCGTCCCGTCGTTGAGGACTGATTCATGGTGGAGAGTGACAGCGAGAGTATCTTTATCGATTCATCCGTTCTCATCAGCTGTGGGCGACGTGAAAATCCTCGATTTCAGGCACTTGCCCGTGAAGCCCACCAGCGTGAGACTGTGTTTCGCATCTCTCCACAGGTCTATGCGGAGGTGACTGAGGATCCCGCTCTTGCGGAGTACACAGCTGACGATGCTGCAGTAGAGAAGGCGCTTCAGGAGGGGTGGATGAAAGTCACTGAGAGTCCATCCTATTCGAATCCAGATGTCTCGAAAATAATGGATCAGGCACGAAGATTCATCGGGAGTGCCAGTGATCGATCAGAAGATATCGTTGAAAAAACAGACACAGAGATTGTTGGTCTGGCGCTTGAACTGCTTCTTGAGGGCATTGCGAATCGAGTCACAGTCGTAACGAACGATATTCCACTTGGTGAGGCAGCTGAAACGCTCATTCCACAGTATGGATTCGATGACGAACAGGTTGTATGGCTCACCGGTGGTGAACTCGCGGATGAACTAGACGAAGATTTTGTTCCCGAATTCGATTAGTGAGCGTGTCATAGAATCATTCTCAGTGAGGCGTGAAAGAGACACAGCATGGAATGTCGAATGCGCAGTATGAGGGCCGTGAGAAGTGGGACGCACGTCCCATGACGAGTGGCCCGGACACATCGGACCCTCGTAGAAACTGCGAGCGACCGAAGGGAGCGAGCAGTTATCGGAACAGGTCGCGAGCAGCATCGAGCGCGTCCACCAGCGCGTCGACTTCCTCGCGGGTGTTGTAGATGTAAAACGAGGCCCGCGCACTCGCGGTTTTCCCGAGTTTGTCGTGGAGCGGTTGTGTGCAGTGGTCCCCAGCCCGAATCGCCACGCAGTAGTCATTGAGAATCTCTGAGATGTCGTGGGGGTGGACGCTGTCGAGCGTGAACGAGACGAGACCACCTCGTGGCTCACCCGCTCTCGGTCCCAGTATGTCGATGTCGTCGAACCCTCCGAGTCGTTCCATCGCGTACTGTGCGAGCGCGCGCTCGTGTCGTTCGACCCGCTCCATCCCGATGTCGTCGAGGTAGTCACACGCAGCAGCGAGCGCGATTCCCTGACAGATAGGTGGCGTCCCCGCCTCGAACTTCCAGGGAACTTCGTTCCACTCGGAGTCTTCGAACGTGACTTTCGTGATCATCTCGCCGCCGTACATGAACGGCTCCATCTCCTCGAGGAGATGACGCTTGCCGTAGAGACTACCGATACCGGTCGGTCCGGCCATCTTGTGACCGGAGAAGGCGTAGAAGTCGGCGTCGATCGCCTCGACATCGACGGGCATCGTCGGGACTGCCTGTGCACCATCGACGAAAATCAGCGCGTCGTGGTCGTGTGCGAGGTCGGAGAGTTCGTTGACAGGGTTGATGGTTCCCAGCGTGTTCGAGATGTGGACGACGCTCACCAGCTTCGTGTCGTCCGTAATCAACGTCTCGGCGTGGTCCATGTCGAGGGTACCGTCGTCGTCGACGCGGATGTACCGGACGTCTGCACCAGTCCGTCGGGCGATCTGTTGCCACGTCACCAGCGAGGCGTGGTGTTCCATCTCCGTCGTGACGACCTCGTCACCGGGACCGAGTTCGTTCAGCCCCCAGGCGTAGGCCACGAGATTCTCGGCTTCGGTCGTGTTCTTCGTGAACACCATCTCCTCGCGGCCGCCGCTCGCTCCGATGAACTCCGCCAGACGGTCGTGGGCGTCTTCGTAAGCGACGCTCGCCTCCTGTGAGAGCTGGTGGAGACCGCGGTGGACGTTGGCGTTCGTCTCGCGGTAGTAGCGGGCAATCGCCTCGACGACTGGTTCGGGGGTCTGTGTCGTCGCCGCGTTGTCGAGATAGACGAGCTGTCTGCCCCCGATTTCGCGCTCCAGAATCGGGAAATCGTCTCGAATCCGCTCGACATCGAGAATCTCTGACTCGGGTGTTGCCATTACCTCTTCTCAGTGCCGGAGGAGTAACATCATTTCGGTTTCTGAAAACAGGAGTTCCCGCTCGACAAAGTTCACATCCAGAGCAACTGGGCGTGTCGTGTCCCGTCGAGTTCGAGAACGTTCTCCTCCTCGATGAGACCGTGTTCGATGGCGAGCGAGACGGCGCGTGTACCGACGATGTTTGCCACGGTACAGTTGGCGAGGCTTCGGACGACAGCCTCCTCGGCGGCCACATCACCGTCGTAGAACTCCGGTTCGACGGTCAACGAGACGTCACCGTTCTCGAAGTGTTCGCCGAGAATATCGGCGTCACAGACCGACACCAGTCGACCTTTGGGCGTCTCGCGCTCGTTCAGCAGTAGTTCTCCCATCGGTCACTCGAGGAGCTGTTGTTCCTGATTCTGTCGCAGCGATTCGGCCTCCTCAGCGACTTCCTCGGCACGCTCGTCCTCGCCGATTCGTTCGAGCGCAATCGCTTTCTCTTCGAGCATCTCGACGCTCCGGTAGCCCAGTCGGGTGGCGTTGTCGAAGGCGTGGACGGCTTCCTCCGAAAGACCTCGCTCGTTGAGGAAGAAACCACGGTTGTACCAGGCTTCAGCGAAGCGCGGGTCTATCTCGACCGCTCGCTCAGCGTGTTCGAGCGCTTCCTCGGTGTGCCCAAACTCCCAGAGCGCGTACGCGAGGTTGGTCTCGGCTGTCGCGGCGTGTTCTGCGTTCTCGTCGATGGCGATTGCCTCTCGGTACGCACCGATGGCGGCGTCGTACTCTTCGAGTTCGGCGTGTGCAACGCCCTTGTTCACCCACGCCTCCTGTTCGAGACGGTCGTCGTCCGCAAAGCGAGCGGCCCGCTCGAACGTCTCGGTCGCCTGCTCGTGACGGTTCAGTCGGACGTACTCCAGACCGACGTCGAGTAGCGTCTCCGGGTTGACAGCGTCGCTGTTGAACGCTGCGTCGTCGAGCAGGTCGGGTAACACGTGTGAGTCGACAGGGTCGACCTGTGTCGGGTCGACGTCCAGTTCCGGCGGGTCGATGTCGAATCCCCGGTAGGGGTCGTCGAACCCCTGGCCCGAGGAGAACTTGTGGTCCCGCGAGTCGTCTGTCATACACTGCGGTACGCGTGGCGCACAATTAAGAGCTACGTCACAGAACGTCTAGGTATGCGACTGTTCGTCAGCGTCGACCTCGATGGACTGTCGGAGCAGATTGAATCAGTCCAGTCACTCCTCGAAGACGCAGCAGGTCTGCGTCTGAGTGACCCGACACAGGCCCACGTGACGCTGAAATTCCTCGGCGAAACACCCGAGTCCGAACTGCCAGGACTGACGGCGGCGCTCGAACGTGCGGTCGAAGAGTGTACTGTCACCCCTTTCGAGGCGACCTTCGGCGGACTCGGTGTGTTTCCACACTTCGATTACATCAGCGTCGTCTGGCTCGGTGTCCGTGAGGGGGGCGAGGAGTTGACACAGTTACACGAACACGTCGAACGGGAGACGACGAGACTCGGGTTCGACCCGGAAGAACACGATTTCACGCCACACGTTACGGTTGGGCGGATGGACCACGCTGGCGGAAAATCGCTGGTCCAGGACGTCGTCACTAACCGAGAACCCGATGTCGGCACCATGACTGTCGAAGAGATACGACTCAAAGAGAGCGTGCTCACCTCCGAGGGGCCAGTGTACTCGACGGTCGAGACGGTTCGACTGTGAGGGTGCGTTGGTCGAAAGGAACACACATATAAGCACCGGCGGGAAAAGGACTGACACTATGGGTAAGAAATCGAAGGCCAAGAAAAAGCGACTGGCGAAACTCGAGAACCAGAACACTCGGGTGCCAGCGTGGGTCATCGTCAAGACAGACCGGGAGACGATTCGCAATCCGAAACGAAGACACTGGCGACGGAGTGATACGGACGAATGAGCTCCAGTGATTTCGAAGAGCGGGTGATGACTGTTCCGCTCCGCAAGATGCTGGCGAGTCCGCGGACGAAGCGAGGAGACAAAGCGATGAGCATCATTCGGGAACACCTCGCACAGCACTTCTCGGTCGAGGAGGATGCCGTCCGCATCGACCCCTCGATAAACGAGGCAGTGTGGAAAAACGGTCGAAAGAACCCACCGAGCAAGATCCGGATTCGCGCGGCGCGCTTCGAAGAAGATGGCGAAGGCGTCGTCGAGGCCGAAGCCGCGGAGTAACGTGCTCCGGACTGCCTTTTCCGGTTCGCCATACGTCGGGGTTTTCGCACGTGCAACAGCAGGTTGTCTCCTCGTTCGACCCGACATCGACGAGGACGTCACACAGGCGTGTGCCGAAGAACTCGATGTTCCGGCCGTTCCAACGACCATCGGTGGGTCAGGAACAGTCGGGGCACTGGCGGCTGGCAACAGTCGCGGGTTGCTGGTGAGCAGCAGGATTACCGACCGCGAGCGTGAGCGCATCAGCGAGCGTATCGACGTGCCGGTTACGGAACTCCCAGGTCGAATCAACGCTGCCGGGAACGTCGTCCTCGCAAACGACAGCGGTGCGTACGTCCATCCTGACCTCCCGCGTGAGGCAGTCCAGGCAGTTACAGACGGGCTCGATGTCCCAGTTAGACGAGGAGCAATTGCAGACGTGCAGACGGTCGGGACTGCAGCAGTCGCAACGAACAGAGGCGTTCTCTGTCACCCCAAATCCACAGACGAGAAGTTAGACGAACTCGAGGACGTCCTCGGTGTACCCGCTGACATCGGAACGATAAACTACGGCGGTCCACTGGTCGGCTCCGGACTGGTGGCAAACAACAGCGGTTACATCGTCGGTGAGCGGACAACGGGTCCCGAACTCGGACGAATCGAAACCGCGCTCGATTACATCTCTGACTCGTGAACGCGGGTCGAGAGAAAACATGGTTAGGCTTTGTTTTTATTACTAATCCGAACGAATGGTGAGTGTGAAAGAGTCTCAGCGAAAGAGGGGGAAAGCCATCCATCGGGAGACTGGCAAGACCTTCTATTATGCGACGCGGCTGTTACCGGAGCGTATTCGAGAACAGACGTACGTTCTCTATGGCTTCTTCCGTATTGCTGATGAGGTAGTCGATGGAGACAATGAGATCGAGTCGGAGTCCCAGGCCACACAGCTCGAAACGCTCAGAAGGGGTGCACTGGGTGAGATACCTGCCGAGAATCCTGTGGTTGAAGCATTCACCGAAATCAAACAGCGTGAAGGTATTCCCGACGACGAAGTGAACGCGTTCATCGATGCGATGCTCGCTGACATCGACACCGACCGCTACGAAACGTTCGAGGACCTCCGTGGCTACATGCGCGGGTCAGCGGCTGCCGTCGGCAACATGATGATGTCAATCATGGATGTCGACAACCCTGAAGTTGCTCGTCGACACGCGATGGCGCTCGGTGAGGCGTTCCAGCTCACGAACTTCATCCGTGACGTGGACGAAGATATCACCGAACTGGACCGGGTGTACCTGCCGATGGAGACCCTAGACAGATACGACGTCACCGTAGACGAACTTCGACGTGGCGAGTGCTCGCCGGGATTCCGCGATGCGGTCCGGTTCGAGCTTCATCGGGCCGAACAGCTCTATCGAACTGGTGTCCGAGGTATCGAGTACCTCCCGAGAGACTGCCAGTTCGGTGTGTTGCTCGCGGCAGTCCTCTACGCAGAGCACCACCGTCTGATTCGTGCCCAGGAGTTCGATGTTCTCACGTCTCGTCCGTCGCTCTCGCGACGGCGAAAACTGTTGATGATCGCACGGACCTGGTGGCACTGGCGACGACTCCACGACCCGGTGGCCGTCTTCGAGCG
Organism: Halovenus sp.; assembly: GCA_003551265.1. Classification (GTDB taxonomy): domain Archaea; phylum Halobacteriota; class Halobacteria; order Halobacteriales; family Haloarculaceae; genus Halovenus. The sequence goes on along the minus strand of PUMG01000045.1, from coordinate 7,119 downwards.
AGTCAGTGCCGTTCCGAGTGATGAGACCACGAGAACTGACCTCGTCGAAGACAGGGACCACGGCATCCCACTGACGGACTGATATGTACCGCGTCTCAGTCTCACGGACGTTCGTCGCCCAGCACTATCTGACGGTTCCCAACCCGGGACCGGAAGGTGAGTTACACTCCCATACGTTCACTGTCGAGGCGACTTTCTGCGGCCCGGAACTCGACGAGTTCGGATACCTCGTCGATATCGATGACGTCGAAGCAGCGATGGACGCGACGACTGAAGCGTTCCGTGACCAGACTCTCAACGACCTGCCCGCGTTCGAGGGGCTGAACCCGAGTGCCGAACACCTCGCACGAACGTTCGCGGCCCGGGTCTGCGAACAGGTCACACCACAGACAGCTACTGAACTCCGCATCGACGTTCGAGAAGACGACACTGCAACGGTTGGCTACCGAACCGAGCTGTGAGAGGAACGTGAGATGGATGTAGCAGTAGTCGTCTACGACAGCCTTGACGAACTCTCCGGCGGGTATCGATACAACCGAAAGCTTGTCGAGTACCTCAGAACACAGGGGGACTCCGTGGAGGTGATTACGGTTCCCCACGAGACCGGTCAGAGGATGTCGAATGGACACTCCAGCACCTCTCTGAGAAGGCGACTGAACCAACCAGTCGACGTGCTTCTCGAAGACGAACTGTGTCGACCGTCACTTCTCTCACACAACTCATACCTCGACGAACCCGGTTCCATCGTCTCACTCGTCCATCTCCTCGACTCGGCAGTGCTCAAGACAGAGTCGGCTCCGTCTGTTCGGAAGGACAAACAGCGGTATTCCAATGGTCGGACAGAAAAACGACGGTATTCCGAGGCCGTGGTGAACGAACAGCGGTATCTCGAGACGGTCGACGGAGTGCTCTGTACGAGTCAGGACACCCACCGTCGAGTGGAGTCACTGGCCGATGTGCCGTCGACGGTGGCGTATCCTGCTGGCAGGGTGGAAGGAACTGCCTGTTCACGACAGGCCGTCGACGCGCGGGCACGCGATGGTCCCCTGAACATCACGTTTCTCGGCTCGGTCACCGAGCGAAAGGGTCTCCTGACGTTGCTGGACGCGCTCGGCTCGTTGTCGGAAGGGTGGACGGCGACCGTTGTGGGTCGACTCGACTGTGAACCAGCGTACGTCGAACGAGTTCGGGCCGAGATTACTCAGAGTGAACTCGAAGACCGTCTCACGATTCGGGGAGTGGTGTCCGGGGATACACTCGACCAACTTCTCCGGGAGTCTCACGTTCTTGCGGTCCCATCCCGGTACGAGTCGTTTGGGATGGCATATCTCGAAGCGATGGAGTACGGGGTCGTGCCTGTGGCGACGAGCGCTGGCGGTCCTGACGAGTTTATCGACGATGGAACTAGCGGTGTGCTTGTAGACCCTGGTGACGTGGACACACTCACTGAGACTCTGGAGATGCTCGCAGTCGACCGAGCCTTTCTCGCCTCACTCGCAACGGGGGCACTCGACGCCGCAGAGACACACCCCACCTGGAGAGAGTCGATGAAACACGCCAGACAGTTCCTCCTCGATTGTACGGAATGTGGTTCGAGTACATCGAGAAAGGTCGGAGGTGACTCGCCGTGAACGCAAGCGAGGGAGAGTATCTGACCGCGAAGCGGACGGTCGACGACCGGGCACTGAACCGGCGTGTCCTCAATGGGTTCGCCGACGCTCTGGCAGATACCGACGGAGGTGTCTGTATCCTCGAAGCAGGGGCTGGAACCGGGACGATGCTCGCGCGACTCGTCGAGTGGAACCTGCTTCCCGACAGGGTGGCCTACCGTGGTGTCGACCGTGAACCCGGACACATCCGGGCGGCACGTGAACGAGTCCCGGAACGCCTCTCGGCAGCAGGATACTCCGTCCGGGCGACTGCTGAAGGATTCGTCGCCAGACGGGATAGCAGGCTCCTTGACGTGCGGTTCGAGGTTGGGGACGTGTTCGACCTCGATACCGCCGACCTGTTCGAGTTCGAAGTCGCCGACGTAGTCGACGTGTTCGACCCCGAAATCGTCGGTGCGAGCGACTCCCGGACAACCGTCGATGCTGTGATTGCGAGCGCGTTTCTCGACCTCGTCACGCTCCCAGAAGCGGTCGTCGAACTACAGACGTACCTCGACGGTGGTGTGTTATACACACCGATTACGTTCGACGGGTTGACCGGATTCGTGCCAGCACACCCAGCAGATGATGCTGTCGTCCGGGCCTACCACCAGCACATGAGAGAACGCTCCCAGCCAGGACGGCCCGATGCAGGGCGTGCGGTGCTGGAATCGGTTGCTCACACAGGCGGAACGGTGTCTGCTGCTGGGGGGTCCGACTGGATTATCCGTTCTCATAATGGGGTGTATCCTGATGAGGAAAAACTGGTTCTCGAACACCTCGTCTCGACCGTGGTCGATGCCCTGTCTTCGATGAGTGGGGAGATGTCCCGACAGACAGCGTGTCCATCAGAGCAGACGCTTTCGGAGTGGGAAAGCGAGCGACGGGCACAGCTTGCAGACGGGACGCTGACGTTTCTCGCACACAATCTGGACATCCTTGCTCGTCTATGATATCCCCGTCGCCTGTACGGCGTCTGTGGGTTCTTAACGGTTCACACACCCACTGTGAGGATATCAGCGAGCATTGCTCCGACCAGTGCTGCAACGACCGTCGCCAGGAAGTTCACTCCCTGGTTGCCACACAGTCTCCCCTCGATAGTCGCACCGAGGATGCTGTCGGCAGTCATACCGGCGAAACCTGCTGCCACGATGAGTGCCACACCGAGCAGTGGTATTCCTTCGAAGGCGACGAGAGCAACTCCGGCGATGAGCGATGCGCCAGCGAGACCGAACAGTGTTCCCTGCCAGGTAATCGCGCCGTTCGTTCCCGGTTCGACGACTTCGAGTGTCGTGATGAGGCGTGGGTTGTCGTAGAGCCCACCCAGTTCGCTGGAGAGGGTATCGGCGAGGGCAGCGGCGACCGCACCGGCAAACGCATAGAAGAACACCGATTTTGTCAGGCCAAGCTCCGGACTTACCGCTGCGCCGAGTACCGCAACCAGTGCAACGAGCGAGTTGGCGAGTACGTTTCCGGTTCCACGAGCGCCTTCGTTCTCCTGTGCAACGCCGCGTTCGACTTTGCGGTCGTAGCGGTATTTCGAGGAGAGACCGCCGATGCCGAAGAACGCGATGAGCATAGCGAACCAACCGTAGTCCCCGAGAACGATCGTCAACAGACCGAGCAAGACGCCCGTGAGCATACCAGGAAGTGAGGCTGTTTCGAGAGTGAACGAGGCGTATCCCAGGACGACTGTCACCACGAGTGCAATGGTGATTCGAGTCGAGGATATCTCTAGCGGGAGACTCGAAAACAGCCAGAGTACCAGGGCAACACTCACCAGCACCAGCGCGTCGTCTCGCTGGAACATCATCTGCTGTAACAGCGCTGCAAACAGCGCACCGCTGGCAGCGAGAAATGCGATTGTCGGGCCGTTAACGCCGGTGTCGGTTATATACATGGTCAACTGCTGGCCGACACACGCAGCCAGAAACCCTGCAGTGACGAACCCTGCCGTCGCTCGAACCTGTTCGTAGACGTACGCCCGGACGAGTTGCCCTCCGAGGTTACCGAAAACCAGCAGGAATATCGTCCCCACGTAGACGTACGTCGGCATCCCGAAGCCGACAGTGAGCGTGGCAAGTCCCGCAGCAGCGAGCGAGAAGATGGCGAGACCGAAGAGCGTGCCGCTTCGACGGTCACGCGGTCTGGCGAACAGTTCGAACAGAACGTTGTCAGCCGGAACGGTCAGCGCGAATGCAGCGACGAGGAGAAACGGCCCAATCGCAGCGACTGTCGCCACTGCTGGCTCCTGTACGCCCAGCACCCACGGACCAATGAGAGCAAGACAACCGACAAGTGCGAAGGCTGCTGCCCGCCGAACTCCAGTGGTCACACCCTCTGCTATCCCCGAATACCACTTACGCTTTCCGAACTCTCACAGCCGAACACGACGCATTCAGCCACCAGTTGACCGACAGTATTAGCACGACACGCGCTGACGTTCTGGTGTGGGCCTGTACGACCGCTATCTCGCCGGACGGATTCGTCTCGCCAGCCAGGAACTTCCAGAGACTATCGCGCTGGTCATCACCGAGCGAGACCTGCTGGAGCAGGGTGCCTACGATACGATGAGTGCATTTCTTCGGTGGGCGTTCAAGTTCGGTGCTGACCGAGTGGTCGTCTACGTAAGCGTCCTTGACGAAGAGGTAGTTCCGACGCTCGTCCGCGAGTTCGAACAGGTCGACTCACCGAAAACTGTCGCGGTTCGCTCGCCAGCCGACGAGTTGCCTGCAGATGCGCCCGTACAGGTCGGAATCGGTCTCGGCGGGAAACACGAGTTCGTGAACGCCGTTCGCAAAATTGCAGAAGATGTCGAGAGCGAAACAATCGAGCCAGGAGAGATTACTGAAGCCGAAATCGAGGACCGCCTCATCTTTCCGACTACACCAGACCTCGTCATCAAGACCGGTGCAGAACGACTCTCAGATTTCATGATCTGGCAGTCTGTCTACGCAGAGTTGTACTTCACCGACGTGAACTGGCGCAACTTCCGCCGCCGAGACTACCTCCGTGCACTCCGTGAGTACCAAGAACGCAAGCGGCGGTTTGGGAAGTGATTTGTGATCTGCTCTGCTGAGTGTTTCATGGGGAATATGGGACCTATCAGCTATCGGTTGATAGCCATCAGTCTGCAGCGCCCAGTTCTTCGTCCGCTGAGGAGTTGTCCGGAGTTTCTGACTGGACCAGACTCTCGTCACGTTCATTGCTGGGGAGGGCGCTCCGGAACCGTTCGAACGTGTGTCGGGCATCCGGACATGCATCCGGCCCCAGTGCCTGGAGTAGTTCGCGCGCTCGTCGCGCTCGACTCTGTCGCCAGCGCTGTTCACGGTGTTCGTACGTTCGGATACTCCGAAGAAAATCGACTTTGCGGAACTCCGGCCAGTACGGCGTCGAGAAATACACAGCGGCCTCGTTCCCGTTGGCCTGCCACGGCAGAAAGTTCGAGGTTCGCTCGTCTCCGCCGCTTCTCACGATGAGGTCGACGTCCCGTGTCGGGCCGTCGTAGAGCGACTGCTCCACCGTCTCGACATCGATGTCGGCTGGCTCCAGTCTGCCAGTGGCGACGTCCCGAGCGATGTCACGGGTCGCCGTCAACAGTTCCGCGCGGCCACCGTAGGCCAGCGCTACGTTCAAAAAGAGCCGGTCATATTGCCCCGTCTGCTCGTCAGCGTAGACAATTGCATCCTGTACACGTGCAGGGAGGCGATGTGTCTCACCAATTGCTCGGATGCGAACCTCCTGTTCGTGTACCTGCTCGGCATCCGCGAACTCGCGGAGTTTCGAGGCGATGAGGTCGAACAGCGCCTCTCGCTCCTCGGGCGGACGTTTGAAGTTCTCCGTCGAGAAGGCGTACAGAGTCACCTCGTCGATGCCCAGTTGGTCACACCACTGTAACAATGCCTCCGTCGTCGCCGCGCCCTCCCTGTGGCCGTCTGTCGGGTCTGCTCCCTGCTGACTGGCGTACCGACGGTTCCCGTCCTGAATCACTGCAACGTGAGATGGTGTCCGTGAGATACTGTTTTCGAGCACGCGCTCGTATACAGACTCTGCCCACTCACGTGCTCTTTCCATCATCACTCTCACAACTCACTTCTCAACCGTCAGGTATGAGTGTTGTGCTTACAGGGGTTCTCGTCTCCTGACTTTGTCCGTAACCTGTGGAACATTCGCTGCTCGATAACTTCTCCATCAATTACGGAACCTATTTGCCCGATGTACCGGTACTATCTCGTATGATAGAGACGCTCCTAGCTGTTGGTATCATTGCGTCAATTTTCGTCGGATTCAATATCGGTGGTTCTTCGACCGGCATCGCGTGGGGACCACCTGTCGGTGCAGGTATCCTAAAAAAGACGACGGCAGCAGCGCTCATGACGTTTTTCGTCTTTCTCGGTGGCTGGACGGTCGGACAGAACGTGATGGACACGTTAAGTGGAGATATCATTACAGTCGACCTCACACTCACCGCGGGTGTTGCCGTTCTCTTTTTCATCGGATTCGGTATCCTCATCGCCAACATCTTCGGCGTGCCTGTTCCGACGTCGATGACGACCGTCGGTGCAATCGCTGGTCTTGGACTGGCCACAGGCACACTCAACTACGAAACGATTGCTGAAATCATCACCTGGTGGGTTGTCACTCCAGTCATTGGATTCTGGATTGGGGGGATCGTTGGACGCTACATCTATCCGGCGGTCAACCGACGAGTTCAGATTAAAAAGTCGGACGGACCACTACTGACAGTTGACCGAACAGAGACGATTCCAAAGCCACGGTTTGGTCCCAACACGACATGGCAAGAACTGGCAAGTACGGCGACCGTCCTCGTTATTGGGTGTTACATGGCGTTCAGTGCGGGGGCGAGTAACGTCCCGAACGCTGCCGCACCCCTTGTCGGCGAAGGTGGACTGGAGCCGAATCTTGCAATCGTTCTCGCCACACTTGCAATTGGCGCTGGTGGGTTCACGATTGCCCGTCGGACGATGGATTCTGTCGGAGGCGAGCTGAGTGATATTCCGTTGCTCGCAGCGCTGTTCGTCATGGTGACTGCGTCGACGATTACGACGTTTCTCTCGTGGATTGGAATTCCAATCAGTCTCGTGATGGCGACAGTGATGACGATTGTCGGTATCGGATGGGGTCGTGCTACTCGTCCCATCACGTTCCGTGAAGCAGTTACTCGCGATGTAGGAGACAAAGAGATTGCTTCTGGTGCGATTACCGCCGAGGTGTCAGAAGACGACGCAGCCCAACCGATTGGTGAGGAAGAAACAGAGGAAGTCCTGCAAGCCAGTGATCTATTCAACCCTCGTGCAATAATCAAGTACGTCTCGATGTGGATTATCGGCCCAGCAGTCTCGACAGGATTGGCTTACGGCTTCTTCGTTCTGTTTCCGGGAGTTACCTGACTGGTACATTTAGGTGCGTGGCTGACCTAGTCTGGAATATGGTTTCACGAATTCTTGTT
>PUMG01000222.1 GCA_003551265.1 Halovenus sp. | reverse complement strand
GAAATAATCGAACCGTTAGAAACGCGGTTCGGCCTGCGTGTCGTCGAGGGGTACTCTCTGAGCGAGGACCCGCTGTTGATGTTGAACCCGACCGACCCCGAAAAGCGCCGCATCGGAAGCGTCGGGTTGCCTCCGGCAGAGAAGGCGATTCGCATCGTCGACGACGACGGCAACGAGGTTGAGCGCGGAGAACGTGGCGAGATAACCATGCAGTGTCCTGCCCTGATGAGCGGGTACCACGACCAGCCCGAAAAGACTGCAGAGGCAATCCGAGACGGGTGGTTCTACACGGGCGATTACGGAAAAATCGACAGCGACGGATTCGTCTATTTCATCGACCGAAAAAAAGATATCGTCCGTCGTGGCGGCGAGAACATCTCTTCACACGAAGTCGAAGGCGTCATCAAGTCGCTCGACGGCGTCGACGAAGTAGCGGTCATTCCACGACCAGACGAGTTCTACGTCGAGGTTGTCAAAGCGCTGGTCCGGAAGACACCCGATGCAGATGTCGAACCAGAAGACATTGTTGCGGCAGTCGAGGGAGAGCTCGCCTCGTTCAAAGTGCCCGAGTACGTGGAGTTCGTTGAGGAGTTTCCCTATACGCCGACTGGAAAGGTACAGAAACAACAACTCCGCGAGCGCGAACGGAACCAGGATGTTGACGACTGGGAGCGCGATTCGTGAACCGACCCAGATAGTTGATTCAGACGGCGTGCGATGATTCTGTCTCGCCAGGTGACACTGGTTGATTGTCTCCGCTCCTGTGAGACCCGAACTGACAGGCCCGGTCGCAAGAAACTCCGAGCGACCCGCTGGAACCGAAGCAAAGCGAAACTGGAAGAGTGAGTGAGAGGTCATTCGCTGCACCAATGGGTTTATATCGACAAGGATTGAGTGTACGTACAATGCGTTCGTTACAGGTACGCAACCTCTCGGTCGAGTACCCTACTGAAAGAGGTCCTCTGCAGGCGGTCGACGAGGTCTCGTTCGACCTCCGAGGCGGAGACGTGTACGGTCTGGTGGGAGAATCCGGTGCAGGAAAGAGTACGGTCGGGCGCGCGGTGATGCGAATGATCGATTCTCCTGGCTCGATTACGGGCGGTGAGATTCTCTACGATGACCGGGACCTCCTTTCGATTTCGGAGAAAGAGATGCGGCTGCTACGTGGAAGCGAGATATCGATGATATTTCAGGACCCACAGGCCGCACTCAATCCGGTCCTCACCGTTGGACAACAGCTCCGGCGTGTACTCCGAAGTCATCACGGCGACAAATACTCCAAGAAGGAGGAGACCGAGAAAATAATCAAGGCACTGGAAGACGTCGACATCCCCAACGCACCATCCCGTCTCGACAAGTATCCCGTTGAGTTCAGCGGTGGCATGGCTCAGCGTGTGATGATTGCGATGGCGCTCATCAGCGAACCCTCGGTCCTCATCGCCGACGAGCCGACGTCGAATCTGGACGTCACGATAGAGTCGAACATTCTCAATCTGCTCACAGACCTGAAAGACCAGGAAGGGCTGACGGTGCTGTTAATCACGCACAACATGGGTGTTGTTGCCCACCACTGTAATCGGATGGGAATCATGTACGCCGGAAAGCTGGTCGAGGAGGGGCCTGTTGAGACCGTGTTCGACCGACCGGGCCACCCGTACACACGTGACCTCATGAACTGTGTCCCGCGACCGGACGAGAAGCGAACGGACGCACTCGCAACCATCGACGGGACGATGCCGACACCGGTCGAGTTGCCCGACTCGTGTTACTACGCCCCGCGGTGCTCGAAGGCAAGTGAGGAGTGCTGGATGGACTCTCCGTCGATGGAGGGTATTGGGAACCGTGCCGGACAACAGAGCGCCTGCCACTTCCGGGAGGAGATATAAATGTCTACATCAGTTCATAAACCAACACAAGAGAACGCAGTCCTCGAGGTGTTCGAGTTACAGAAATACTTCAAAAGCGGTGGCCGTCTCGATCGGTTCCTCGGGGAACAAGAGATAGTACAGGCCGTCGAGAACGTCTCGTTTCATCTCAGAGAGAACGAGACACTTGCACTCATCGGAGAGAGTGGCTGTGGCAAGAGCACTGTTGCGAAGACGCTCATCGGTATCCACGAACCGACAGATGGGACGATACTGTTCGACGGGAAGGAACTGTCCCCGGAGGCAGTCAGAACCAGTCCGATTCAGATGATATTCCAGGACGCCGGGGAGTCGCTCAACCCGAAGAAGACGGTCGGACGAATTCTGGCGACGCCGTTGAAATTCAACGGAACGGCGAACGTCGACGAGCGCATCGACGAGTTGTTGTCGCAGGTCGGGCTAGACCCGAGCGTCAAAAACCGCTATCCGAGTACGTTCAGCGGTGGCCAGAAACAGCGCATCGCCATCGCGCGTGCCCTCGCGAGCGACCCAGAGGTGCTGATTGCCGATGAGCCTGTGAGCGGTCTCGACGTGAGTGTACAGGCGAAAATCATCAACCTGCTCGATGAGTTGACGAGCAAGATGGGCGTCTCCTTGCTGGTTATCTCGCACAACCTGGGCGTCGTTCGCACTATTGCAGACCGTGTCCACATCATGTACCTCGGGGAGATTGTCGAGAAAGGAACGACGGAGGATGTCTTCGAGTCTCCTGCTCACCCGTACACACGAGCGTTGCTGTCGTCGATTCACATCCCCGACCCGACGATGAAACTCGAACGCGTCGAGCTTCCCGGCGAGTTGCCGGACCCGAGCAACCCTCCAGAAGGCTGTCGGTTCCGTACGCGGTGTCCACAGTACATTGGTGATGTATGCGACAGAGAAAACCCCGTGCTTCGGTCACAGAGTTCCAACCCTGAGTGGCCAATCACCGGTGATGAACACAGCTCAGCGTGTCACAAACATGATCAGTAATCCCCACCACAGCGAGTTTGCGCGTCGTACAGCCCAGCGGATGGAGGTGGCCTGATGGCACGAAGTCTGAAAGCGCTGGTCCTCCGTCGAGTCCTGCTGACGATTCCGATACTGTTCGGTGTCTCGCTCATCGCGTTCGCGTTCGTTGCGTTCGCTCCGCAGTCACCTGCGATTGCGAGACTGCAGACGACGAACCCCGAAGCGATTGCACAACTAGAGGAGTCGATGGGACTGCACCGGCCACTGTACGTTCAGTACGTCGACTGGTTGACGAACGTACTGACTGGCGACTTCGGCCAGTCACTTGTCAGGCGACAGGACGTTGGACAGATGCTCTTCGACAGGATGCTAATCTCTGGACAGCTGGCCCTCTTTGGCGTACTCTGGATGGTACTCCTCGCCGGCACTCTCGGATTTATCTCAGCGTTCAACCGAAACAAGCTCCAGGACCACGTCGCCCGTGTCTACGCTGTACTCGGGATTTCGATTCCGGACTTCGTCGTCGGCATCTTTCTGCTGTTGATTTTTGCTGCTCACCTCGGGTGGCTTCCAGCAGGTGGGTTCGCGTCGCTCCGGGAGGATGGACTGGTGACGTATCTGAGGCATATATTCCTGCCGTCGTACACCGTCGGGTTTCTGTTTACGGCGATTGTGATGCGTATGTTCCGGGGAGACCTCCTCGAAACGATGAACAAAGAACACGTCAAAGCCGCAAAAGCGATGGGCGTGCCGAGGTACAAGATAATCCTCCACGATATCACCAAGCCTGCTGTAATTCCGACGCTGACGACTATCGGGATGTCCATCTCGATACTGATATCGGGAGTCGTTATCACCGAGATAGTGTTCGCAATCCCTGGACTCGGCAGGTTGCTCGTCAACTCTGTGTTCGACGGCGACTTCACGGTCATCCAGGGCACCATTCTGGTGGTCGCCGTCATCTTCGTCGTTGCAAATGTGGTGGTTGACCTGTTGTACTATCATCTGGATCCACGAATACGGGTGCGAGGTGACTGAGATGAGTATGGAGACAGCCGACGAATTCGACACAGCCGAGGAGCGTGCCGCTCAGTTCGAGTCCGAAACCGAAAAACACCGGACAGAACTCGAAACACTCATTCACCACTTCCGACACGACATGATTGGACTCGTTTCGCTCGTGTTGCTTGGCTTCATTCTCGCTGTGACGCTGCTGGGGCCGGTGATCATCCCAAAAGACCCGATCGCCCAGAACTACGATGCAATTCGCGCCTCGCCAGGAGGGGAGTTCTTCTTCGGAACCGACCATCTCGGCCGCGATGTCCTCTCCCGGATGGTTCTCGGTGGACGGTACTCGATTGCAATTGGATTCACGTCGATACTCATCGCATCAACTCTCGGTATCCTCATCGGCGGTGTCGCCGCCTACACCAGCCGTGAGTGGCTGGACGAGACGCTGATGCGAGGGATGGACATCATCATCTCCTTTCCGGCTATCGTAATGGGGATTGCCGTGATGGGCATTTTCGGCGACGGAACCATAGAGATCGGTCCGGTTGCCATCACGAACTTCTGGAAGCTGGTCATCATCATCGGTGTCATCTACACGCCGAGATTCGCGCGCGTCACTCGCGGTGCAGTTCTCCAGGAGAAAGGCAAAAGCTACGTCCTGATGTCCCGCATAGAGGGTGCCTCACACAGATACGTGTTCCTTCGCGAGATATTTCCAAACGTTCTGTCGCCACTCCTGGTTTTGATCACGTACCGCATCGGCTCGGCGATGATTCTCGCAGCCGCACTCAGCTTCCTCGGAATCGGCATCCAGTCGCCGACGCCGAGTTGGGGGAACATGCTTGCCGACAGCCGTGACCTCATCTTCATCGGTGTCTGGTGGGTGACCGTCTTCCCCGCGATTGCACTCGCGACGACTATCGTCTGTCTGAACATCCTCGGTGATTCGATTCGAGACGCACTCGACCCCGACGTGTCGATTATCGAGAGCTGACGCGAAACGGGTTATAATTCTAATACGCGCGGACGTAATTTGCTCACGCATCTTGGTCGCAGAGTGCTTGCTTGGCAGTTGAAGACGCACGGCGCGTTCCAGACTCACATCCGAGCGTACCGACCCAAACGGTCGACTGGGACGTGCATTTCTCTACCACACGCTAAGATAACTTCTGAAATTTACTGGAAGTACTATTTTTCTGTTCTACACTCTCACATTATAGATAGATATTTTGATATAATCTATCGAGACTGTTCTCCGGGTTTCTCTGCACAGGCAGGTGCACTACACCCGATGGAGTGAGCACGGTGCGTCAAAAAAGTCAGCGACGTCTCCGCCATCAGTTCGAAGTTCGTCGTCAACGACCCACCCCTTCTCGTGTTTGTCCCGTTTCTCGCTGTTGGCGTGCTCTTGGGGCGTCCCTTCTGATGTTTGTGCCCTGTTTGGATGCTGTGACTGTCGTTTCACATAGGTGAGGCCAAGCTCTCGAAGAAACACCCCGAGGTAATTCGGGCTGTATGACACATCGAACTCTTCGGCGAGCAGGTCCTGAATCTCGTGTGACTTCCACGGCTGGTCCTCCCGAAGCATCTCAACCAGCTCTTGTTGTTCTTTCTGATCGAGTTTTGGAGGACGGCCGCCTCCAAAGCTTGGCATCAATCCCTCTAAGCCTCCCTCGTTCCAGGCCTCCACCCAGCGGCCTCCGGTGGGAGCCGACCGACCTTCTCGATTGGCGGCCTCTGGGATTGAGTCGCCCCGATACAGGTTTTTCAAGAACCCAAGACGGCGAAGCCGATGTTCGTCTTCAGCCTCGCGTAGCAACTCATCGATTTCATCTTCATCCAGATGATGTATCACTTCTTTTCGACGTGAGCGTTTCATTACTTGACCATCTCACTCAAATAACAAAAGTTTTCTGTTCGAAACTGGCCGACGAACCGTTACGTCTCTTTGTCCGTCAGTGTAAATCCCTCGACCAGGTCTGTGTAACGTTCGGCCGTTCCAAAGAGCGTGTTCTCGGGTTCGAGCCCTTCTCTGAGCACCGTTGCAGGCGTCCCGGCGACGAGCGTTCCCGACTCGATGCGGTCGCCGCCGGGTACGAGGCTGTTCGCACCGACGACGCTGTACGGTTCGAGAACCGCACGGTCGAGAACGGTGGCGTTCATCCCGACGAGACTGTGTTTTCTGACGGTGGCGTTGTGGACAATCGCGTTGTGACCGACTGCTGCGTTCTCGTGCAAATGGACCTGTTCGCCGGGTGCATCTGCGTGGAGTGTGGCGTTGTCCTGGACGTTCGCGCAGGCGTCGAGAACGACCTCGCCGCCGCCGTCACCACGGATGACTGCTCCCGGGAGTACTGTGGCGTCCTCATTGATGATCACGTTGCCGATGATGACTGCCTGCGGGTCGACGTAGGCTGAATCCGCGACCACCGGTTCCTGGTCGTCGAACGAACGAATCATGTACGGTGTGCACACTCAGATGATAAAAACGCTCTGCCGACGTCTGCGCCGTGTGCAAACAGATTCCTCAACTGCTAAGTAGACCCCGGTGTCACACACGGAGTATGGAGACTGTGATTCTGGATTCGGACGACGTCACCGAGAGTACACAGATCGGTGAGGTGATCGACGCGGTCGAAGGCGCTTTCGGCGCGTACGCACACGGAGACACCCAGATGCCAGCCAAGTCCTACATCGATTTACCACAGTACAACGGCGACTTCCGGTCGATGCCCGCGTACATCGAGACCGACGAGTGGGAGGCAGCAGCTATCAAGTGGGTCAACGTTCACCCGGACAACCCCGACGACGATGGGCTTCCGACTGTGATGGGAACACTCATCTACTCGGACCCGACCACTGGCTTCCCGCTGGCGGTGATGGACGCAACCGACCTCACACGGCTTCGAACCGGTGCGGCGGCGGCCGTGGCGACGCGGTATCTCGCCCGCGAGGATGCGACCTCGCTCGGTCTCGTCGGTGCAGGTGTACAGGCTCACTCACAGCTCGACGCCATCTCCCACGTTCGAGACATCGAGCGAGTCGTCATCAGCGACCTCGACGCCGAGGTTCGTGCAGCGTTCGTCGAGAAGTACGGCGAGGATTTCGAGGTCGAAGCGGGTGACATCACTGCCGCTGCGACCTGTGACGTCGTCTCGACGACGACGCCAGTTCGAACCCCCATCGTCGAGGAGGTTGGCGAGGGAACCCACATCAACGCGATGGGAGCTGACGCCGAGGGAAAACACGAAATCGCAGACGAGATTCTGCAGGAGGCCACGCTCGTCATCGACGACTACGAGCAGTGTACACACTCGGGCGAGATTAACGTCCCCTGGAGCGCAGGCATTCTCACCGACGAGGACATTCACGGCGAAATCGGCGACATCGTCACCGGAACCCTCGCGGGGCGAACCGCCGACGACGAGGTGACGGTGTTCGACTCGACTGGACTTGCTATTCAGGATGTCGCCGCCGCTCACGTCGTCTACGAGCACGCCGTCGGTGAGGATGTTGGCACGGGCTTCGATATGGTTGGTCTCTCTGAGTAGCGGCGTTCACGAGCGCAATCTTTTTGACCAGCGACGGGATAAGACGAGACATGATGGTAGGTGTCCGTTTTACAGGCTCGCTGTGAGCGACACCTGTCAGTTCTGTCGGCGGCTGGAATCCACCAGCCACGGCTGTACAGCCGCGACCGCGAGGCGCGGTTTCAGCACAACAACGCCGGGACGACTCTCCCGGGAGAGGTTCACGTATGTCACAGAAAGCGTCTACAGTAACTGTCGTCCTGCCGGACGGCTCGGAGATGGAGGTAGCGCACGGTTCGACCGTCGAGGATGTCGCCTACGAGATTGGGCCTGGACTCGGCCGCGACACGATTGCGGGCGTCGTCGACGGCGACCTCGTAGACAAGACTACGCCACTGACGTCTGACTGTACCATCGAGATTGTCACCGAAGACAGCGACGAGTATCTCGAAGTACTTCGGCACACCGGCGCACACGTCTTCGCGCAGGCGCTCCAGCGTCTCTATCCCGAGGCGAAACTCGCTATCGGGCCGTCGACTGATGACGGCTTCTACTACGATATCGCGGGGGTCGAACTCGACGAGGACGACCTCGACGAGATTGAGACCGAGATGGCGACGATTCTCGAGGCCGACTACGAACTCGAACGCGTCGAGCGCTCGCGCGAGGACGCCCTCGAAATCTACCACGACAACCCCTACAAACAGGATATCCTCGATACCGAGGCTGCCGGTGAGGAGACGGTCTCCTTTTACGTCCAGGACGACTGGCAGGACCTCTGTCAGGGGCCACACGTCGACTCGACCGGCGACATCGGTGCGATAACGTTGCTGGAGATGTCAGCCGCCTACTGGCGTGGTGACGAGGAGAACGACCAGTTGACCCGCGTCTACGGGACGGCTTTCGAGAGCGAGGACGACCTCGACGCGTTTCTCACCCGGCGCGAGGAGGCCAAAGAGCGCGACCACCGCAAAATCGGCTCGGAGATGGACCTCTTTTCGGTGCCCGAACACTCGCCGGGGTGTGCTCACTATCACCCACCGGGAATGACCATCCGGCGCGAACTCGAGGAGTTCATCCGGGCGAAAAACGACGACCTCGGCTACGACGAGGTCTGGACCCCGGAGTTGAACAAGGCTGCACTCTGGAAGCCGACCGGGCACTACGACGCGTTCAAAGAGGAGGGTGAGATGTTCGCGTGGGAGCAAGACGACACAGAGTACGGACTCAAGCCGATGAACTGTGCGAACCACGCCCACATCTACCAGCAAGGGCAGTACTCCTATCGCGACCTGCCGGTTCGCTTTTCGGAGTTCGGCACGGTCTATCGAAACGAGCAGTCGGGCGAACTCTCGGGTCTGCTCCGGGTGCGCGGTCTCACACAGGACGACGGCCACGCGTTCATCCGCCGGGATCAGGTCGAGGAGGAGATCACCAGCACCCTCGAAATCATCGAGGAGATATACGGCTACTTCGACCTGGAGGTGCTGTACAAACTCGAGACGAAAGGCGACAACGCCGTCGGGAGCGACGAAATCTGGGAGGAAGCCACCCAGGGGCTTCGGAACTCGCTCGAATCGCTCGGGCTCGACTACGATGTCGAACCCGGCGAGGCCGCCTTCTACGGCCCGAAAATCGCACTCGACGCCCGCGACGCCATCGGTCGGGAGTGGACCATCGGGACTGTTCAGCTCGATTTCAACATTCCCGAGCGTCTCGACCTGACCTACGTCGGTGCGGACAACGAGGAACACCGGCCGGTGATGGTCCACCGCGCACTTCTCGGGTCGTTCGAGCGGTTCATGGGCGTGATGATAGAGCACTTCAACGGGAACTTCCCGACGTGGCTTGCCCCCACGCAGGTCCGGATTCTCCCCGTCTCCGACGACAACCTCGGCTACGCAAAGCGGCTCAAACACGCTGACCTCGGTGCGTTCCGCGTCGAAATCGAAGAGCGATCGTGGACGGTCGCCAAGAAGATACAGGCCGCACACGACGACCGCGTCCCCTACATGCTCATCGTCGGCGACACCGAGGAAGAAGACGAGACCGTCTCTGTTCGAGACCGATTCGAGGAGGAGTACAAAGACGTTCCCGTCGACCAGTTCCGGGCACACCTCGAACGCGAGGTCGAAGAGAAGTGGGTCGAACCTGCGTTCGGAACCGAGTAGTCACTCCTGAACTGTCACTGATTCGAGCACGACATCCTCGACAGGCATGTCGTTCTCGTCGGTTTCGACGCTCCCGATTTCTCTGACGACGTCCATGCCTTCGGTAACGGTACCGAAGACGGAGTGGGCGTCGTCGAGGTGGGGCTGGGCGTCGAGCGTGATGAAAAACTGTGAGCCGTTGGTGTCCGGCCCGGAGTTGGCCATGCTCACGATGCCTGCGTCGTCGTGGCGAAGCTCCTCGTGGAACTCGTCGTCGAACTGATAGCCCGGCCCGCCGAATCCGGTTCCCGTCGGGTCGCCGGTCTGGATCATGAACCCGTCGATGACCCGGTGGAAGAGAACGTCGTCGTACAGCGGTTCTCCCTCGATTTCCTCGCCAGTTTCGGGGTCCGTCCACGTCTGCTCCCCTGTTGCAAGCCCGACGAAGTTCTCGACGGTTCGAGGCGCACGCTCGCCGTGGAGTTCAATGTCGATGTCGCCGTGGGTCGTCTGGAGTGTTGCAGTCAGCGTCTCCCCGGTGTCGTCGGTGTCACCGGTGTCGTCGCTCTCATCGGGTTCGGTGTCATCGGTGTCGGCGTCGCCATTGTCGTCGTCGGTCTCGTCCGTCGCATCTCCGTCATCGTCTGTGTCGTCCGTTCTCTCGTCTGTTTCGCCGTTGGTACCGTCGTCAGTTTCGGCGTCGTCGCTCTCAGTATCGTCGCCAGGTTCGTCGTCATCGTCGTCACTCCCGAGACAGCCCGCAAGCGCGACTCCGGCGGTCGTTCCCATCGCCAGTAGCAGTGTACGTCGGTTGATACGCCGCGGTAGGCAGGGTGGTGAAAAAACGGTATCGGTTAGCAGTTATGAACAACTATTCCTGTCTCGACCCCGGTTATTTCGAGATAGATGACCGCTAGCGGGCTCTACCGTGGGTTGTGGCTCCGAATGGCGTTTACGTCGCTTCTGGGCCTGGTCAGTCTTCTGTTCATCGTCGGTATCGAACTCGCCACGCTGTGGGTGTTTGCGTGGGCATTCATCGACGCCGGAGACGAATATGCTGCTGGCATACTGCTCATCGTCGCTTTCTGCACTCTCGTGTTGCTCGTCTGGTGGGTGTTCGTTACCCTGCTCAAACTGGTACTCACACCAGGTACGATAAGTGACCGAATTTCGGATCCGGCTGTTGCACCGGTGATGAAAGACGTGGGTCCTGCGCTGTGGAACCCGTTCACTGTCGTTCCGCTCAAGGTTCTTGTCGTTGCATGGGTACTCCCACTCACTGTCATCCTTTCTCACGTCGCCATCACGGAGTGGTTGGGAATCTCGACAGTGGTCCTGGGATTTCTCGTCGCAGCAGTCGCAACGGCAACCCACACGGGAAAAATAATCGCCGAAGAGTTTCAGAGCAACAGCACTGTCGAGAGCGAGCTAACTGACGCCTACCTCGTGCTGGACTCCGCCGAAAACGACGATATACAGAGAGACATCACAACCAGAGTGCATCGCCTGGCGGCCCAGGCAGACATCTCGCCGCCAGCGGTTCGAATTGGCCAGTCACCATTCCCCCAGGCAGCAACGGTCGGATATCGGCCGGAGGAGTCCGTGCTGGTCGTCTCGCGTGGGCTCATCGAGGAACTCGACGACGAGGAACTTGATGCAGTGCTCGCTCACGAAACCGCACATCTGCTGAACCGGGACGCTGCGGTTCTCACCGCCCTCTCGATTCCGCCGGCCCGCGCGTCACGGGTCTTCTCGGTCGCTCCGTTGATGGTCATCGCATGGACGCTTGCCGGATTCAGCCGTGTCGCTGTGTCGCTGGTCGCACGCTATCGAGAGTACGTCGCTGACTACGCTGGGGCCCGATTGACTGGTGACCCCGCCGCGCTCGCGAGTGCCCTGGCGAAACTCGACCATGGTGCCCGTGTGTCCCCCAGTCGAGATGCGCGAGCACATCGCTCGACCGCCGCCTTTGGAATCGTTCCACCACCGTGGAAGGAACGTCAGTTCTTCGATGGCGTTGCTCGATTTGTTCGTCGAACGCTTCTGGCAACCCATCCACCCACCGAGAAACGGATTCGTCGTCTCCAGTCGCTCGAATCGGATCGCAACCGATAGGGTCGTGAGCGGGCCGAACACCCAAGTATTCGGACAGCGTAGGGTGTAATATGGAGGTCTGGGTCTGGGTACTCGCGTATCTCGTGGGGTTCGCCCTGCTCCAGGTCGTTCTGTACCGCTATTTCAGGAAGTCGACGACAAAACCGCCAGAGCAGACCACACCAGTCGCCGAGGGAGGAGCGCTCACCGTCGACGTACCGGAGGACGTTCCCGACGGTGATCTGGTCTCGTGTGACAGCTGTGGGACGTACAACGAGAACCATCCGATGTTCCTGTTCTGCCGGTGCTGTGGAGAACGGTTATAGCCACGGCGTAGCTGGCGAACGGCTGTAGCCACGGCGTAGCTGGCGAACGGATGCAGCCACACACGTGGAGTGATGCATACTTCATCTCCCGGCGAGAACACCAGTGTATGCGGGCAATCGCCATCAACGTCGGTGCGAACACGAACGAACCCGGGTTCAGGGCCCCGGTGTGGGCCGACGGTCGGTTCGAGTACATCCCGATTCCCGAGACCAGCGACACAGTTCAGCCAGTGCCGACGTACGGTGACCTCGGACCGTCTCTCTCCTGTCCGATTCCAGACGACGTCGCAGAGACGCCAGTTCATCTCGACCCGGAGTTTCCGGAGTATCCGTTCTGTGAGCGCTACACCTACGGCGACGAACACGGCGTGAAAGCCGGGCCACTGTCGTCGCTGTCGGCTGGCGACTACGTGTTCTTCTATGCCACCCTGTCGGTCGCCGAGGAGAGTTCGTGGCTCCCGCCGAGGTGGGGGTCGTTCGTCATCGGCCAGTTCCACCTCGCACAGGATCCGGTGACGGGTGAGCAGTACGCAAAACTCTCCGAGGACGAGCGGAGTGTGTTCGCGAACAACGCACACGTCAAACGCTCGACGAACGACGCTCGCGTGCTGTTGCGTGGCTCGCCAGAGAAATCGCGACTGTACGACCGTACCGTCCCGCTGAGCAGACCAACCGCCGGGACGGATGCCAACTGGCTCGTGACCGACTGTTCCAGCGACTCCGGAAAGGGTCCGTGGTGGCGTCGTCCGCTTCGATTCGACGAGTGCGCCACCGAAACACTGCTCGACGCGGCGACACTCGCTCCCGACGCGGTCGAGGACGCCGGGCCGAGACCACAGTAGCCAAACGAGTGGCCCACGAGGTGTGTGCATGGTCGTTGCAGATCTGCACGTACACACGACGAACTCGGACGGAACGCTCACACTCGATACACTCCCGGAGGCCGCCCGGCGCGCCAGCCTCGATGCCGTGGCCATCACAGACCACGACCGTCTGCATCCGGACCTCGACGACCCGATAGTCGACATCGAGGGACTGACCGTGATTCACGGCATCGAACTCCGTGTCGACGCGGGTGCGTTCCGCCTCGACCTGCTCGGCTACGGCGTCAGACCGACAGCCGACCTGCAGGCGCTGGTCGAACGCCTGCAGGCGAACCGTATCGAGCGAGCGCGTGCCATCGTGACGCGCGTCGAAGAGCACACCGGCGTTACACTCGACGTGAGCTTCGAGGAGGGCGTTGGCCGACCACACATCGCACGTGCAATCGACGCGAGCGACGCCGACTACGACTACGAGGGTGCGTTCGTCCACCTCATCGGGGACGACGGTCCATGTTACGTTCCCCGTGACGTCCCCGACTTCGAGACTGGACGGGACTGTCTCAAAGAAGCCTGTGGCGTTGTGGGACTCGCACACCCGTTCAGATATCCTGACCCCGAGCGAGCGCTCGAGTGCTGTGAGACGCTCGATGCAGTCGAACGGTACTACCCCTACGGCCGTGAGGTGGACAACTCCCTCGTCACCGACGCAGTGAGACGGTACGACCTCCTCGTGACTGGTGGGAGTGACGCACACGACGAACAGCTCGGACTGGCTGGACTCGGAGCCGAAGCGTTCGAGTGTGTTCGACAGGAGATTTAATTCTCACGAAGGTATCTACTGTTTCGGAACCCACTCTTGTCGTTCGACTCTGTTCTATTCGGCTGCTCACGTGTTCGCCACCACGAAGCAATCTCTGAGTGCGAACCTCGGCTATGGCACAGGATGGCATCAGATGGTAGGAGATGGTAATAACAGTAAGATTTATACCTGTGCGGGGAGTAGAAGGAGGTAGAAGGACAATGGTAGACTACACGACACCGATAACGACGACGTTCGAACTGCAGCGCCAGACACTCGCCCAGGGCCAGCGCGCCATCGAGAGCGGGCTGAAGTTCCAGATGGAGATGGCTGGAGCGGCCATCGACACGCTGGACCTTCACGAGAGCACCCAGCGTCAGGTCGTCGAGGCGTTCCAGGAGAACGTCCATCGCAGCGTCGACGCGATGGAGACCGTGCCGGGAATGGCCGCCGTGGTCGACGACGTTCGCGCGAACGTGGACCAGCAGTACGAGGAGTTCCTGAGCGCACACGAAGAGGCGTTCGACGCGATGGAGAACGAACTCGGTGACGGGCTGGACTCCTACGACGAGCTGACCGCGGAGTACCTCGAGACGCTCGAAGAGCAACTCGAGATGCTGCTCGAAGCTCACGAGGAGTTCGAGCACCAGTCAGTCGAAGCGACCGAGCACGTCGGCGAGCAGGTCGAAGAACTGCAAGACCAGGTCGAAGAGGTTCAGATCCAGATCCAGAACGTCTCCGAGCAGGCCGCAGAAGCCCTCGAAGCGTAGACGACTGTCGGCTGATACGACATCCCGTTTTTTTGTGACGACTTTCTTTCGAAGGAAGGAGTCGAGAGTACTACGCATCGACGCGCGGGTCGAGATACGTATACGAGATATCCTGGACGATGTTGCCGACGACGCCGACCGCGATGATCACGACCGTACAGCCGAGCAAGACGGGTATGTCGCGGGCGTCGACAGCGAAGAAGAAGATGTAGCCGAAGCCTTCGATACCGAACACCATCTCGATGACGAAAATCGAGAGTACCAGCAGCCCCAGCACTTCGGTGAACAACATCGAGAACAGCGGGATGGCTGCGTTTCTCACGACGTGTTTTGTGACGAGTACTGGGCCCGCCCCTTTCGCCCTGACGAGTGTCACGAACTCCGCACTGACGTGTTCCAGCGCGTGAGCGCGTGAATAGCTCACGTATCCGCCAAGCAGGGTCATCGTCACCAGGACAATCGGGAGGACGTGTTCGGAGAGAACAGCGTTGTACTCGAAGACACCACCCTGGAGAGTACCGATGTACAGACCGCCAAGCCAGAAACTCGGTACGGCAAAGAGCAGGTACGAGGCGACCCGTCCACCGTTGGCGAGTGTGCTCTCGGGACGCAGCGCGACGAACAGGCCAGCAATCATCCCGATGGCGACGGCGAGTACCACCGCCGGGAGGACGTACATCGCAGTCCGAACCGTCGCGTCCACGACGAGCGAGAGGACGGGTTCGTTCAACTCGAACGAGTATCCCCAGTCGAGTGTCACTGTGTTCCACATCCACTGGAGATACACCTCCTGAAGCGGACCGTCGAGACCACGTTCGGCGAAGTACTGTTCGAGCGCACGTTCGACTGCGGCCTCGGCTGCCTCGGGGTCTCCGCCCTCCGGGCCACCCATCCCGGCTCGAACGTTGCCTTCGATACGCTGTGCTATCCAGTCCGGTGTCGCCGTGAACAGAAGAAAGACGGCAGTCAACACGCCCCAGGCTGCAATCACACCGAATAGGAGTCGTTTACCGATGATTTCGAGCGCTTTCACACGAGAGTGCTCGACACAATAGGTGTAGTATGCGACGATAACTCAAAATCGAGTCGAAGTTATCTCTGTCCTTTGAGGGAAATTTCTGATAGCACTACGATTCGACGCGCGGGTCGAGATACTGATAGGAGATGTCCTGAACGATGTTACCGACGATGCCGACCCCGATAATGACCATCGTTCCACCGAGCAACACGGGAATGTCACGCGCTTCGAGCGCGAAGAAGAAGATGTAGCCGAAGCCTTCGATACCGAAAATCATCTCGATGACGAAAATCGAGAGTACGAGCAACCCGAGAGCCTCGGTGAACAGCATCGAGAACAGCGGGATGGCTGCGTTTCTCACGACGTGTCTGGTGAGCAAGAGCGGCCCTGCCCCTTTCGCCCTGACGAGTGTGACGAACTCCTCACTTGCCTGCTCCAGCGCGTGAGCGCGTGAGTAGCTCACGTAGCCACCGAGCAGGGTCATCGTCACCAGCACAATCGGCAGAACGTACTCGGAGAGAACAGCGTTGTACTCGAAGACACCACCCTGAAGGCCGCCGATGTACAGGCCGCCGAGCCAGAAACTCGGTACGGCAAAGAGCAGATACGAGCCGACTCGCCCGCCGTTGGCGAGACGACTTCGAGGATTGAGCGCCACGTAGAGGCCCACGAGCATCCCGATGACGACAGCGAGCACAATCGCCGGGAGGACGTACATCGCCGTCCGGAGCGTTGCGCTCATCACGAGGGGAAATACTGCTTCGCCGGTCTCGAGCGACCCGCCCCACTGGAACGTCACCATGTTCCCCATCCAGTCGAGATACTGCTCGTAGAGCGGTCTGTCGAGGTCTCGCGCTGCGGCGAATTCTGCCAGCGTTTCCTCGATTTCTTCCTGAACAACGTCCTGGTCCTCGGGGTCAGGACCACCCATGGCGTGACGAATCTGTCCCTCGATACGCTCGGCAAGCCAGTCACCGGTCAGCGTGAACGCGAGAAAGACCGTCGTCAGTACGCCCCAGGCGGCGACCGCACCAAACGCCAGGCGTCTTCCGAGAATCGAGAGCGCTTTCATCTGAACTCACCCCACAGAGTGGTCGAAACTCGTCCTGTCGAACGAACGGTGGAGGGCATCGTCCGTAGTTGTCCCAACGAGTATAAAAAACCACCCCCACTGTTTTCGCGCTGTCTCACCGCGAGAGACGCTGCAAAAACAGGTATATTTATTAGAACGACCGGGTCAGTATGAGTTGCCCTCCATGAGCAGTGATGACAGTTCCCCTCGTTTCGAACGCGTCGACTGGAACGAAATACAGCACTCACGACGAATCGTCTCTGCAGAACGACTCACCCTCCTGATTGGACTGACTCTCGTCGGTGGACTCTACCTCTACGACCGCGTTAGTCCGTCGCTCTATCTCGTCAGTGACTGGCGAATGACGACGCTGGACTGGGTGTTTCTCGCGTCTCTCGTGGTCGTACTGGCCTACGGTGTGGTCCCTGTTTTCAAACACCGCGAGTCGGTCGGAGAGACGCTCCATCGCCTCCGCTCGAAGCCAGCCTCGCTGCTGGCGATGGCCTACCTCGGACTCCTCGTCTTCGCTGGCCTTTTTGCACCGGTTCTGAACCTCATTCCCTCGCGCAATTTCGAGTACAACTACAACCCTCCCTACGGCTTCTCCATCGAGCGCCACGACGGTGACCTCCAGTACTACCGTGAGTGTGCTGGAACGACCACCGGCGACGCGTTCGACCAGGTCTGTCACGGCTCCACCCAGTTCCTCCTCGGGACGAACAGGCAGGGAGAGGCAGTCGAGCAACTGGTCATCGCAGGCGCGAGACCCGCGCTGTACGTCATCATCATCGGTGCCGTACTCGTGATTCCACTCGCAACAGCGGTCGGTATCATCGCCGGTCTCCGTGGCGGACTCATCGACAAACTGCTGATGTCTTACGTCGACCTCCAGCTCTCGCTCCCCGCAATCCTGATATACTTCATCGCGTTTATGACGTGGGGGCCATCGCTGCTGATTCTGCTGGTGGCGTTCGGGCTGTTTAGCTGGGGTGGAATCGCCCGCCTCGTCAGAAGCGAGGTGAAACAGCGACGGGAGCACGGCCACGTCACCGTTGCCCGGAGCTTGGGCGCGCCCGAGTCGTACATCGCCAGACGCCACATCGTCCCGAACATCACGAACACGCTCGTGCCGGCGGTCTGTCAGTTGCTCGCACTGTTCGTCCTGTACGAGGCAGGGGTTGCATTCATCGGCTTTTACGAGGCCGAACTCCGGTCGTGGGGGACAGTTATCAGCTCGTCGATAAATGCTGAGGTGGCCGGACAGATGCACTCACGACCCGAGGAGCCGGCACACACCATCTGGTGGGTGTCGACGTTCCCGGCGCTGGCGCTGACGTTCACGATGGTCTCGTTCAAACTCCTTGGCGACGGCCTGCGTGACGCACTCGACCCGCGAGGTGAGCAGTGATGACGACACAACAGACCGGTGCGAACGAGAACGAACCGTTGCTCACAGTCGAGAACCTCAGGACCCACATTACCACGAAAGACGGGACAGTTCACGCTGTCGACGGCGTCAGCTTCAGCATCGACCGCGGCGAAATCGTCGGACTCGTCGGCGAATCCGGCAGTGGAAAGAGCGTCACCTGTGAGTCGCTCACTGGTATCGTTCCCCGGCCACCGGCAGAGATTGTCGATGGCACTGTCGAGTTCGACGGCCAGAGACTCCACGACGGAAACGAGAAGGCGCTCAGGACCATCAGAGGAAATCGCATCGCACACATCTTCCAGAACCCCCAGCAGGCGCTCGACCCGGTCTATACGGTCGGTGATCAGATTATCGAGGCGATAACCATCCACGAGGATGTCTCGACGACTGCGGCCCGCGAGCGGGCAGTTGCACTGCTCAGGCGGGTGGGGATTCCACAGGCAGAGAGTCGAATCGACGACTACCCCCACGAGTTCTCCGGGGGGATGGCCCAGCGCGTCGCTATTGCCATCGCGCTGGCAGCCGAGCCAGACCTGCTCATCGCGGACGAACCGACGACCGCTGTCGACGTCACCGTCCAGGCCCGTCTCATCGAGTTGCTCCGCGAACTCACCGACGAGGGGATGGCACTGCTTCTGATAACGCACGACTTCCGCGTCGTCGCCTCGCTCGTCGACCGCGTCATGGTGATGTACGGCGGCACCATCGTCGAGCAAGGCCCGACCGTGGACGTGTTCGCACAGCCCTCACATCCCTACACACAGACGCTGTTCGAGAGCTACGACGGTCTGGACCGCCGGGCTGAACACTACAGTCGGCGAGAGGTGCCGACGAACGGCTGTCGATTCCGCAAGGAGTGTCCCCACGCTGTCGATGAGTGTGCTGGAGAGCACCAGCCGCCGTTCTATCCGCTCGAAGAGGGGACGACAGGTGATTCCGGCCGCAACCACACTGCGTCGTGTGTGTACTACGGACGTGACCGGGATGCCGAGGAGATACTCGAAACTGGGGCTGTCGTTGCACCGGTCGGAGGTGATGACGATGACTGACCGAAGAGACGGTGCCAGCACGAGTGTTTCTGGGCACGGTTCGGAGACGCAAGCACAGACGGCCGAGACCTCACAGCCCCTCCTCGAAGTCGACTCGCTCAGGACGTACTACCCGATTCACAGAGGCTGGCTCCGGCGCAAGGTCGGTGAGGTGCGGGCCGTCGACGGCGTCAGCTTCGAACTCAGGCAGGGAGAGACGCTCGGACTCGTCGGCGAGTCCGGCAGCGGGAAGTCGACGGTCGCCCGGACAATCATGGGGCTCGAAGAGGCGACCGACGGCGAGGTCCGCTTCGAGGGAACCGCGGTGGGCGAACTCACCGGCTCGGAACTGCGGGCGTTTCGGCGCAAGGTTCAGCTCATCGTCCAGGACCCGAACGAGGCGTTCAGTCCACGGATGCGAATCGGCGAGGCGGTGGCCGAGCCCCTCCGGTTGAACGGGATGGACGACGCCGACCGCCGCCGTGCAATCGTGGCCGACCTGCTCGAACGGGTCGGTCTCTCTGGCGACGATGTCGACCGGTATCCACACGAGTTCTCTGGCGGCGAGAAACAGCGAATCGCCATCGCGCGGGCGCTCGTCGTCAACCCCGACCTGATTATCGCGGACGAACCCACGAGCGCGCTCGACAGTCGCGTTCAGTCCGACGTGCTGGCGCTGCTCGACGACGTCCGGCGGGAGTTCGACATCTCGGTGCTGTTCATCAGCCACGACATCGACGTCGTCCGCCTGTTCTGTGACCGCCTCGCAGTCATGTATCTCGGCGAGATGGTCGAGAAAGGAACCGTCGAAGAGGTCCTCGACTTTCCCGCCCATCCCTACACCCGGGTGCTTCTCGGCTCCGTTCCGAGCCTCGACCCTGCCGACCGAACCCTCGCCCGACCGCTCACCGAGACGGTTCCAGACCCCGCAGACCCCCCCGGTGGCTGTCGGTTCCACACCCGCTGTCCCGAACTCATCCCGCCCGAGGACGTCGACCTGTCGCGCGAGCACTGGCAGGCAGTCGCCAACTTCCGGTTCACCGTCGAGGCCAACGAACTCCCGGAACGGACGGAATCCGCCGACGAGACGTGGCTCCGGGCACAGTTCGGGCTGCCCGAGACGCTCCCCGACGACCGCGTCGACACCGCTGTGAACGACGCAGTCGACGCTGTCGTTGTTGGCGATCTCGACCGAGCGACGGACGTGCTGGCCGACCCGCTCTCGACGGTGTGTGAACGAGAGAAACCAGCCCACTCCGACCACCAGGGGCGACCTGTCAGCTGTCACCGCTACGACCCTGCTGTGGAGAGCGAACCCTGGCCCTGGGCGGGAGAGTGACCGTTTCCTTCCCTACGTGAGTTCGACGGTCACGAGAACGCCGTCGTCTTCGGTCCGAACCCGATACTCAACATCTTCACTTCCTGTCGGCTCGTCCGTGAACGTGTACGTGTCGTCCTCCCCGCCGTCAAGTGTCGGCTCCCACACCTCGGTGACGTCCCCGTCGACACTCTCACCGTCTCGCCACGCGTCGATGACCGTCAACAACTCGTTCGTCGAAAGCTCGTCGTTGCGCCAGTCGAAGATAGCCACTAACAACCCAGGTGACTCAACCACACCGCGGTCGTTTGCGTACTGACTCCACTCCGTGGTTTCGCGCAACTCTACCGGCTGTGTGCCGGTCGCTTCTCCGACGTTTTCGACTGTAGCGGTTATCTCGACAGTGTCGCCCGGACCTGTCGACTCGCTCGTTACGTCCGTGATGAGGAACTCCGGTGGCTCCAGCACTGTCAGATTTCCACTCACGGCGTCGTCGTCACTTGTGACAGTCACGTCGTACTCACCTGCTCCGAGGGTGCCGGTCACGTCCTCGAAGGTTACGAGTTCGTCCTCGCCAGCGCCGAGTTCGTCCGTCGACGCGGTTTCGGTAACCTCGCTGTCTCCGATATCGAGCGTAATCTCGAACTCGTCTGCTACCTCGCCCACGTTCGTAACCAGTACCGCCACGTCTTCGTCTTCACCGACTTCGATCTCTCCGTCGGTTCCCTGCCCGGCCACCGCCAGCTCGGATAGCTCCGCGGTTGCGGGCACGACCAGCTCGAACTGTTCGTCTGCCATCACTGTTTCTGCGTTCGCTTCCTGAGCGGTCACCGTTGCCGTGTACGTGTCCGCCTCGGGTATCTCTCCCACGTCGAAGACGAACGTCGTCCCGGTGGTGTGTTCGCCGGGTTCTGTGTAGATGACTCCCTCCTCGTCGCCTTCAATTTCGAGTGTGGCGTTGATATCCTCGGGGTCCACACTCGGCGTCATCTCCACATCGATGTCGACCTCACCGTAGTCATCACCTGCCTCGCCGTCGGCAAACTGCGCTCCGAACGGCACGATAGATAGCTCTGAGTTGACTGTCACGTTGACAGGTGCGTCGTCGTCCTCGCTCGACACTGTAACGTTGCCTGCTCCCGGGTCCTGCAAGCCGGTCTCCCACTCGAAAACCACGTCCTCCTCGGCCTCGTCGACGTCGAGTGTAATCTCTGCTTCGTCCTGTGTTTCGTCCGAGAAGTCGGTGTCCGAGAGTGTCACCGTCTGCGTCCCGGCCCGGTCGCCGACGTTCGTCACTGTCGCCGTCACTTCGAGCGTCTCGCTCTCGATAACCGGCGATGTCGTCTCCTCGATAGCCACCTCGAACGTCGCTGGCGCGTCGAACGTCGTTGTCGCCGTCTGCTCACCAGCAGTCGCCTCGCTGAAGCGGACCGTGAACTCACCGGCAGCGGTCGACGTCGCGGTAAATTTCGCCTCCCCATCACTGTCGGTGGTTTCGGTATCGCCCGCGTCGATGCCGTCGAGTTCAGCAACGTCCTCGGCGTCGTCGACGTCGATAGTCGCCCCTGGGACAGGGTTGTCGAACTCGTCGGTGACGGTGACCTCGAACTCAACTTCGTCCTGGCCATCGGCGACCGCTTCGTCTGCAATCACCTCCACGTCGATGCTGGCGGGAGTCCCGGCCTCGAACGTCGCCTCGACGGTCGCCTCGGTGTTCTCCTCCTGTTCCTCGAAGGTGAACGTCACGTCGTCCTGTGCGGTCGTCGAAGTCGCTGTGACGGTCACCTGTCCGTCTTCGTCGGTTTCTCGACTGTCATCGCCCGCGTAGTCGATGTCTGCACCGTCGTCTGTCGTCTCGGCCTCAACATCCTCAACGGGGTTGTCGAACTCATCGGTGACGCTCACCTCGAACTCGACTTCGTCCTGGCCGTCGGCGACCGCTTCGTCTGCAATCACGTCGACGCTCACATTATCGGGGGAACCGGTCACGAACGTCGCCGATGCCGTCTCTTCGGTGGCTTCTTGCTGTTCGGTGAACGTGATTTCGACGTCTTCCTGAGCAGTGGTTGAGGTGACACTGAACTCGATCTCTCCGTCAGCGTCGGTTGTTTCGCTCGTCACGTCGCCGTCGTCGTTGATGTCGAGAGCGTCGCCATCACTGGCATCGGCCTCAACTATCACCTCTGGAACAGGATTGTCGTTCGCATCAGTGACAACGACAGTGTAGGTGATTGCGTCGCCGCCGTCAGCCACGACAGTCTCATTACCAGGGTCTGCCTCGTAAGATACCTCTGCAGGGTCACCGCTCTCGAACGTCACTGTTGCGCTGTCGGTACCGGCATCGGTCTCGCTGAACGTGACCGTAAATTCGCCTGCATCCGTCGATGTGGCGGTGAACGTCGTCTCTCCCTCGGCGTCTGTCTCGTTGGTGTCTCCTCCCAGGTCAGCAAGCCCGGAAGCGTCGTCGACTTCGACAGTTGCCCCTTTGACGGGGTTGTCGTTTTCGTCGTCTATCGTCACCGTGAACTCAGCGTCATCCTGGCCGTCGGCGATCGCTTCGTCCACAGTCACCTCCGCGCTGATACTCACAGGAGTCCCTGCCTGGAAGGCTGCCTCGGCGGCCGCCTCGGTGTTCTCCTCTTGTTCCTCGAAGGTGAAGGTCACGTCTTCCTGTGCAGTTGTCGACGTCGCTGTGACGGTCACCTGTCCGTTTTCGTCGGTTTCCTGGCTGTCGTCGCCTGCGTAGTCGATACCAGTTCCGTCGTCAGTCGTTTCGACCAGTACGCCCGCAACAGGGTTGTCAAATGCGTCTTCGACAGTGACGGTGAACTCGACTTCATCATCCCCGTCAGCCACGGCAGTCTCGACGTCAGTCTCCACACTCACCGAGGCCGGTTCGCCTGCTTCGAAGGTCGCCGATGCAGTCTCCTCGGTGGCTTCTTGCTGTTCAGTGAACGTGATTT
>PUMG01000270.1 GCA_003551265.1 Halovenus sp. | reverse complement strand
TAGAGCGCTTTGACCCAGAGCGCAGCGAGAACGATTCCACCGAGGAGGACAACCCACGCGGCAGCTTCGACGGCGGTTGCCCCGACACCGACCTGTGTGGCATCCAGTACTGGCGTGTTCATGTGCTCGGCTTCGAGTGGCACGTAATTAATACTGACGAACGGAGAGGCGGGGTTTTTGAGTGCGTCCAACGTAGCATCTTCCGATGCGCCGAATCGGATTTGTCGTCAACCCCATCGCCGGGATGGGGGGCCGCGTCGGTCTCAAGGGGACAGACGGGAAGGTAGCAGAGGCGCTCGAACGTGGCGCAGAGATGCGCGCACCCGAACGAGCGCGGGACGCTCTCATAGCGCTCGTCGACGCCGACGAGAACGTCGAAGTGCTGACCTACGGCGGCTTGATGGGTGAAGACGCCGCGCACGCGGCCGGAGTTGAGCCGACCGTCGTTGGCCATCCTGATGTGACAGACCCCGACAGCGTCGAACAGTTCTCCGCAGCAGATACGCGGCGTGCTGTCGAGACGTTCCTCGAACACGGCGTCGACATCGTTCTGTTCGTCGGCGGTGATGGAACCGCCGTCGACGTCGCCGAGACGATAGCGAACACCGGCGAACAGGTTCCGATGCTGGGCGTGCCCGCTGGCGTCAAGGTGTACTCGTCGGTATTCGGCGTGTCCCCGGAGGCAGCGGGGCACATCGCCGCCACGTTCGACACCACCGAGCGTGCCGAAGTGAACGACATCGACGAAGACGAGTACCGCGAGGGAGAAGTCCACACCGAACTCCGAGCGCTTGCGACAGTCCCCGTCACAGAACAGCGTCAGGCGAGCAAACAACTTGGTGGAGGCTCCGTCGAGGGACTCGCCGAGGGTTTCGCCGACGCGGTTCGACCGGACGTGACGTACGTCCTCGGTCCCGGAAGCACGGTTGGGACAATCGCAGAGAAACTTGATGTCGAGTACACCCCACTCGGTGTCGATATCTACCGCGACGGTGAGATGCTGATGACAGATGCGGCCGAAACGGACATCCTCGAACATCTGGGCGAAGAGAACGTCGTCGTCGTCTCACCTATCGGTGGCCAGGGATTCATCTTCGGACGTGGGAACCACCAAATATCACCAGCAGTTATCCGCAGGTCGGCTGTCGAGGTCGTCGCCTCGCGGCGAAAACTCGACACCCTCGGCGTTCTCCGGGTGGACACCGGTGACGACGAACTCGACGACGAACTTCGCGGATGGCAGCGTGTTCGGGTCGGCCGACACGAGCAACGACTGATAGAGGTCGTCTAGAGGGAGTAGCGTACGTCATCATAGATTTCTCGCTGTACGTCGCAGCGAGAATCTCTGTACAGGTACGCTACTCCCTATAGCCCGGGAGCAAGAGTCCGCCGAAGACCATGGCAATACCCCCGAGGAACGTAGCGTATGTCCCAAACAGGGAACTTCCGGTCATCGTAAAAAACGAGAGAGATGCAACGAGCAGTCCGCCAGCAGCGCAGAGCAATCCGATGTTCCGGCTAAAGCCGTAGAATGCGAGTACCGTCACCACCAACACGGCAATCGGGAGTGTAATGACTCCGACACTCTCGACGCCAAGAACGACGCCACCATCGACGCTGAACCACGGCAACAGCGAGCCGATACCCGCGAGGACGACACCACACGACGCCAACAGCTGTGCGTTTCCGAGATTGTCGAAGCGCGCCCGTAGCCCATCGGATTGCTCGTCTTCGGATGCCGAACCACCGGTCTGCTGTGTCATCGACGTAGTGTACGTCCGGCCGAACTATCATGGTGACGAATTCCGCCGAGCCGACACTCTACGCATCCGGTCGTATCCAAAGTGCCGTCAGAGACTGGACGAGGAACGGTCGCCAGACTGTTCGTCCGCCTGCATGAGTACTTCCACACCCGGGAGAGACTTTCCGGTCAGCGCGTTGATATAGGCGCCACCGGCAATCGAGACGTGCGAGAAGTCGGACTCGTCCATCCCGTACATATTGATAGCGCGTGAGGTGTCGCCGCCGCCGACGACGGAGAAACACTCACAGTCCGCGAGCGCTTCGAGCACCCGGACGGTTCCGGGGCTGAATCGTTCGTCCTCGAACACCCCGAGTGCGCCCTTGACGAACACTGCCGAGGAGTTTGCAGCAATGTCGGCGAACTGCTCGGCGGTGTCGGTTCCAACGTCGAGATAGTCGTGGTCTCTGTTTTTCACCTCCGATACGATCACCTCCGCTCGCTCGTCGTTGCCGTCGGCGTAAGCGAGGTCCGTCGGGTAGACGAGGTCGCTCGGATGGTTCTCGATGAGGTGGGTGATGCGTTCGCGGTTGGCCAGCCACTGACTCTCGTAGAGGTCGTCCTCGTCGATGTCCCGACCGACGTCGTAACCCACCGCCCGCAAGAACAGTTCGCCGACGACGCCACCCAGCAGGAAGTTATCGACTTTCTCCTGGAGTGCAGTCATCACCTCGATGACGTCCGTTGCCTTTGCACCACCTGCAACCATCGTCACGTCGCCGTCGAACTCGCGGGTGGCAATCGAGGAGTTTGCCTCGTACTCGGCAACCATCACCCGTCCAGCGTAGGCGTCCATGACGAGCGGGAAGCCGACGACAGAGGCGTGTTTCCGGTGTGCTGCGGAGTAGGCGTCGCCGACGTAGGCGTCGAACATCGGTGCAAGCGTCTGAACCAGGTCGCTTCGTGCGTGCTCTTCAGGGTCGCGCTCGGGAAGTTCGTCGTTCGTCATCCGAACGTTCTCGAGCAGGATCACCTCGCCTGCATCCATGTACTCGATGGCATCCCGTGCCGTCTGTCCGTACGTTTCGGGGACATACTCGACGTGAGTGTCGAGGTGTTCGGAGAGAATGTCTGCGTGCTGTTCCAGTGTGACGAATGTGTCACGTCCTGGCCGGCCCTGGTGGGCGAGCACTGCGACACGGTGGTTTGCTGCGACCAGGTCGCGGATGGTTTCGGCGTGTCGAGAAAACCGCCGGTTGTCTGCGACAACTCCCACGGACACAGGCGAGTTGAGGTCGACTCGCACGAGTATCTGCTGTCCGTCTTCGAGGTCGTCCAGTGTCCGATAGCTCATTGCTTGATGTTCCGTTTACCGTGTACTAGTAAACTCCGGAACGGTGATACTGTCGATGTTCGGACGGCAGTATCTGGCGCTGTGTGGATGTGTCTGGGTGCTCGTGGGAGTCCCCTCAGTCGCCATACGAGCAGAGGTTTCACGATGTTGTCTGCGCGTTTCGAATCAACTCCTGAAGGAACGACCGGCCAATATTGCACTGACCTTCCAGATATTCGAGATCTGTTGCTGCAAGATCGTCGACTGTGAAAATGCCTGCTCTGGCCAACTCCTTTGCTCGCTCCTCACCGATTTTTGGAAGGAGGGTAACCCGGTCAGATCCTCGAGAGACGGCATCTCCCACCCACCGTTTGAGCGTCAACTCGTCAAGTGTGGTCTGGTCTGCAACCTCACAGGGGCAGGCCGCCCGAAGCTCGTCAACTGTGTAGATATCTGTCGTGGCAAGTTGCTCAACGCCACGAGAGTCTATCCCACCGAGAACAGAGACCGGCTCTCCTCCACGATAGAACGCTGCCAGGTTGGACCACCGTCGCACTCTCTCTTCTGTGAAGCCAGTTCGCTCGGCAACCGATTCTGGATTAGCCACCAGAAGGTCGCCGACCGTATGAATGTCCACCCCAGCTAACTGCTCTCGACGACGTGTGCCGATACCGGGAATGACATCGACGGATTGTCCCTGTTTAATCCGTTCGTCCGTCCAGTCGATATACCTGCCTGATTGAATTTCTTTCCAGGCGTCAACTGCGTAGATGTCGGTCAACAACTGTTCGGCACTGAGCTTCTGAATGGTTACGACCAGCTGAGTGCTGTCAACCAGTTTCACGTTGTGGCGTCTGGCTGACTCCTGTGCTGGCTCTGTGAACGAACTGCTTGTCACAACCACGGCCTGATCTGCATCATCGCCGGGCAGCAGGGCGGACTGCCGGATGAGAGGACTTCCAACCAGATTGTCGTCGCTCCACCCCTTGGCTTCAATTTTTACCATCGTCTTGAACGGCAAGTTCCGCTCGGCGATAATATCTCGGCCGTCGTCACCGCTGGTTTCTGTAATCTCTGTCGTCCATCCCTGGAGCTCCCAGAGCGCGGCGACGAATCGTTCGAACTCAGCTCCTGAGAAGGCCTGAACTCGGTCAAGAATCTCAACCTGGTCGAACTCAGCCATGTCAGAGTCTCCTCGTGAACTCACCCCGGGGTCAAGCCCCGGGGCTTCCTGCTTCAACGACGCGCTTTGCACTCACAGCCTCCCGGTGAGGCGTGAGCGTAGGGAGCGCAGTCTGCACAGGCGTTGATTCGGAGCGTCCCGCCCCTAACTGTTTGAGTCCGCGATAGAGAATATTCTTCGCCGCGTTGAGGTCGCGGTCTTCGGTATGGCCGCACGCTGGACAAGAGTGTTCGCGTACCCAGATCGGCTTGGCCGTCTCGACGCCACAAACCCAACACTCTTTCGTCGTCCCGCGAGGTTCGACCGTTTCAACGTGTGTGCCGTGCAATTCACCCTTGTACTCCAGTAGTTTGATAAACTGCGACCACGCGGCATCCTGCTTGTTTTTGGCGTTCTGGCTGGTTTCCAGCATCGGCTTTACGTCCAGATCTTCGACGGCCACCACGTCGTACTCTGTGACCAGCCACGTCGTGAGTTTGTGCTGGTAGTCTCGCACCTTCCGCTTGATTTTTCGTTTCGCTTGGGCGACTTTCCGGCGTTGGTTTTCCCAGTTGGCGGAACCGTGTTCTTTCCGGTCGAGTTTCCGCTGTTCGCGTGCATACCGGTCGTACTCATCGGACAGGTCAAGCGTATCCACAGACAGGTTCTCCGAGGTGTGGATATAGCTGGTAATACCAAGGTCAACACCCACGCAGTCCTCGGCTTCAATCTCACTGAGTGGCTGTTTCTCGGGTGTGTCTTCGACAGTAGTGACGAGTGAGACGTACCATTCATCGGTTGTCTCTTTTTTCAGGATAACCTCGTCAATGTCCTCTGCTGGTGGCACGTCACGTTCTGCGCGAATCTTGAACCAGCCAATCTTTTCGAGTCGGAGTCGTACGAATCGGTCGTCGCCCGTGTTGTGATCCACGTTGAAGCGACTGGACTGATTGTACGACACCGACCGGAACTCACCCGTACTTTGCCACTTCAACCGACCGACGTTGTAGCCCTTTTTTCGCCGTTCTTTCAAGGTTTCCAGATCGTTGTGGATTTGGGTGATGGCTTGTTGTGCGGCGTGTCGTGATGGTTCTGCGAAGGTCGGCCACTGGTCTGCCCACTTGGTGAGTTCGTTGTGTTGGTCGTAGTCGGATGGTCGGTCGTTGGAGTCGGAGTTGTAGTAGTCTCGGACGGCGTGGTTGCGGATTTGGCGGAGGATGTCGATGTGGTTCCACGCTTCGCTCTCCACGTCGTCGGGCAGGTACGCGCGCAAGCGAAGCGTGTGTTTCATCGTCGGATGGTCAAGTTTCGGTTCAGTCGAGTTTTTCGACGGTGAGTTTCAGCTGGTCGCCTTCTTCCAGATCAAGGCCGTCACGGACTTCTTCTGGGATCGTGACGACACCCCGTTGTCGCAGTTTCGGGTAACATTCCATCTGTCCCATACTGAACTATACAGACTCAAGCAGTATAATGCTGTCGGCTTCAACCCCGGGGTCAAGCCCCGGGGCAGTCGCCTTGACCGCCTGTACAGGTCTGAAAGCATTATTCTACAGTTACCCACACCTCAACAACACTCAGTCACAACTTTGAGGAGAAATGATTCAAATCTCGTATAGTCCGCCAGCTCGTCACGTCTGTTCCTCGCAGAACGGGCCGGGCGCGATTTGAACACGCGACCATCTGGTTAAAAGCCAGACGCTCTGCCGGGCTGAGCTACCGGCCCTCATTTTCATCTCCGACTGTCCAGGCTTAAGTCCTTACGATTTGAGTAGAACTACCGAGATGGTCAGCAAGCTAATAAACACCTGTCCTCGGCGGAACATGTGACTACTCGGGGTCGCGAGAGTGGTTCGCTGTCTCACGCCGCGCCGCTCGACGCTTCGAGAGAACCTCCCAGACCTCGGTACAGCCCAGCCCATCTCTGACCTTGTCGAGATGGGTCGGTCTGCCGTCGTCCAGATTGTCTGTGTGTCCGGTCGTGTTGGTCATATCCATCCTCCTCACTGCTGCAGACGAGAGTACCGAATCGCAG
>PUMG01000092.1 GCA_003551265.1 Halovenus sp. | reverse complement strand
GCGTACCTTCGGGCGGACGAACTCGGCGACCGGTTTGGACTGGTGGTCTTCGACGAGGTACACCACCTCGGCGGAGAGGGCTACCGCGACATCGCACGGCTCCTCGCCACGCCCGCCCGTCTTGGACTGACGGCAACGTTCGAGCGTCCCGACGGCGCACACGAGGTGGTCGAGGAGTTACTTGGTCCCCTCGTCTATCAGGTGAGCGCACAGGAACTGGCGGGCGAGCACCTCGCACCCTACGACATCAGGCGAATCGAGGTCAGCCTGACGCCCGACGAACGCGAGGTGTACGACCGCCACCAGAAGGTGTTCACGGACTATCTCGCGTCCTCGAACGTCAGGCTCCGGAGCGGCAGCGACTACCTCGAACTCGTCAAGCGGTCGGGGAACGACCCGAGAGCGCGGGAGGCACTCCTCTCGAAACAGCGCGCCCGCGAGGTGATGATGAACGCCGAGCGCAAGGTCGACCAGCTCGAAACGATTCTCGACCACCACCGCGATGGCGACCGAATCATCGTCTTCACGGCACACACCGACCTCGTCTACCGCCTCTCCGAGCGGTTTCTGATACCCGCAATCACCCACGAAACCGGTGCGGGCGAACGCCGCGACCTGGTGGAGCGATTTCGTCGCGGGGAGTACTCCTGTCTCGTCACGGCGAACGTCCTCGACGAGGGTGTCGACGTTCCCGACGCGAACGTGGCAGTCGTTCTCTCCGGCTCCGGAAGCGAGCGCGAGTTTACCCAGCGACTCGGACGAATTCTCCGTCCCAAAGAAGACGGCGGACGGGCGCTGCTGTACGAACTCGTAACCGAGGAGACTGCAGAGGAGCGCGTCGCTCAACGACGACGATGAGTCTCACTCACCCTGCTGGTGGGGAACGGTGAAGACGACGGTTGTGCCGTTGTTCGTCTCGAAAGAGAGGTCGCCGCCCATCGTCGTCACGGCCCAGTTGAGTTGCCACAGCCCCAGCCCCGTCCCGTGCTGAAGTGGCGTCTCTGTACCCGCGTCGAGGGAGTCGAGTTCGTCCCCGGGAATGCCGGGACCGTCGTCTGCAATGGCGACCTCGTAGCCGTCGGACATCTCTCCGACGGTGATGACCACCTCGGAGTCGGCGTACTTCAGGGCGTTTTCGAGGGCACTGTCGAACGCACCTCGAAGCGCGTGTCCGTTCGTCCTGATGGAGGCAGACGCTGGCAGGTCGAGTGACACGGTTACGTCGTGAGCGTCGGTGTCGACGACAGCGAGTGCCTGTTCGACGCTCGTGACGAGGTCGACGTCTTCAGTGCGGTTCGACTGGGAGACGAACCGGTCGATAGCACGAGCGCTCTCGCCGAGTTGTGCAATGGCGTTGGCGGTCTCTGCGATAGTGCTCACGTGCTGGGTCCGTTCGTCTTCGTCGTCGGAGAACCCGCCTCCACGAACCTGCTGTTCGCGCTGAATCTGGTCGTCGAGCGCCTCGGCGTGACTCTTGACGACTTCGACTTTGTTCCGGAGGTTGTGTCTGAGAACACGGTTGAGGACGGCAAGTCGCTGTTCGCGGAGTTCGCGCTCTGTCACGTCGTGGAGGCTGACGAGCGAGCCGAAACTGCGGTCGTGCTGGTCTGTGACCGGCGACACCTGCGGGTCGTATCTGCGCGTTCCGCCGGTGGTTTCGAGCGAGAGTGACTCCCAGTTGTCGAGCGTCTCGCTGTCCTCCCCGAGTACCTCTTTGAGGCTCGTCCCGAGCGCCTGTGTGAGACCGAGCGTCTCGACTGCGGCGTCGTTGTGTCTGATGATACGGTCACAGTCATCGACGACGAACACGAGGTCGTCTATCTCCCGCGCAAGCGCTCGTTCGCCAATCGCGCCAACAGCGGGCGCAGACTCGAACGTATCGTACCAGAAAAGAGCAACAAGGAGTGCGCCAGCAGGAACTGCGAACGCGACGATGTACACCGTCGCACTCTCGCTGTCTCGCCATCCCTGTGGCATCGTCGCCGTGTTGAGGAGGAGCAGGTTCACCACCACGGTGAGGCTGAGAGCCACACCCTGCCCAAGCGAGAGGTGTCCGTATTCGTGCGTCGTCCGGACCAGGAAGTAGACACCGACTGCAAGCAACCCGAGCACGTAGAGAAGTACTCCGCCGCCGATAACCTGGTCAAACACGGTTGTCCCTACCGGGGTTCCAAGCTGGATAGCTCCGACGAGCAAGAGTGCCAGCAACGGAAGCAGAAGAAGACCGACTATTTTCCGTCGTATGGTGGTGTACTTGCCGGTGTACTGAAGCACGAACAGCGCCCAGGGCACGCTCCAGATGAGGAGACTGACGAACCCGACGCTCGGCCAGAGCGGTGCCTCACCGCTTTCGGGCCCGAAAACGATGCTGAGAACCCCCCCGATTGCACCGCCGAGACCCAGCAGGCCGACGAACACAGCGAACGGGACCACACCAAGTTCGTCCCATCGCCGATAGCTGTAGTAGCCGAGACCGCAGAGACCGACACTGACGACTGTTCCGAACGCAAACAGCACCGTCGCAAGAGAGACCATCGACCCTGCTTGATTGTCTATGAATAAATAACTCCGGAACCGCTCTCTGGTTGTGAGAGTCTCTGCACGACGGTACTGTCAGTAGGGTTGTATAACGGAGAGTGACTTGATGGAGGTGGTTCACTCGTCTTCGTCGTCACCAGTACGCACCGTACTGTTCGAGACGGTCAGGTCGTCGCCTTCGACGACGATGGACGCGTCTCTGCGGAAGATTTCTTGCGCTCGGAGCTGTGTTTCGATGTCGATAGCCTGGAGAATCGGATACCCGTCGTCAGTGGGTGTTGGGTTGATCGCTTCACCTTGTATTACTGCGTGCCACTCATCAGTAAAGTCAAAACCATCCATGGTATTATCGCCGCCATCTGCTGTTGGCAACGGTGTCTCTCCTTGCACCTCATCGGTTCCAAGCCCTTCTGTACCTGAGGGGGTCGAACCATCTCCGACGGCAGCGTTTTGCGAGGTCGTGTCTTCGTCCCAGTAGTTCGCTGTGTACGTATCACTGCCGCCAGTGCTACCATACAGCCCGCCAGCATCGTCTCCGTTCACTTCACCGGCCGCATATACGTTTTCAAATGAAGTCCCGTTACTCGATGTGTCTCCAACCACACCACCGACAGTGGTATCACCTGTGACATTGCCGATAACATAACAGTCCTCGATACTCCCATCAAAACTTGTCCGACCGACTAATCCACCAACCTGTGAGCTATCGGGTGCGCTGACGTTTGCCGCGACAAAACACCGCTCGATGCTATGTCCGGAGAAAAACCGTCCGGAGGCACCAACCACTCCACCGATTCCGTTACCTGAGCCGACACCCAGTACCTCGCCAAGCACGTATGATTCGGTAATCTCCCCACCATACTCGAACGATTCACCAACTACTCCGCCGACCCTGCCCTCTCCTGCAATCGTTCCTTCGACGGCGACTTGCTCAATAACCCCTATCCCACCACCTGACTCAACCTCACCAGCGAGCCCGCCAACTCTGCTGTCTCCCTGGATGTCGACGTTCGTGAGCGCAATATTCTTGACTGTGACACTTTCACTATCGCCGCCAAGGAATCCAAACAATCCAACGCGGCTCTCTGCTGGCCTGTCGATCACGAGGTCCGAAATTGTCTTGCCGTTTCCATCGAACTCGCCGATAAAATCGTCGATCGGATCCCAGTCGTCGCCGATACCCTCGTACCCCTCGGTATCCTCATCCAGATCGGTATTCAGTATAAAGTGGTCGTCCGTCCCGTCCGGGATGTTGTTGAGGTGGTCCCACGTCTCAATCTGGAACGGGTCACCAGCGTCTCCGTCACCACCGGCAAAGCTCGCAGACGCCTGACCCGTGAGACCAACAATACCAGCAACTGCACCGACGCCAATCGTCGCAATCATGGCACGGCGCGTCACGTATCCCTGAAACCGGGAGGTGGTTGTCTCGATGAGACGTTCGTGACGGTGTTGTTCAACTCGCTTCCGGTCGAGTCGACTCAGTTCGTCGAAGTCGTGACTTTCTGCGAGGTGTTCCGTACGTTCATCCTCAGACATGTATTACAAGTTACAATAACTACAGCTTCGTCGCTCATCCATAACTCAGAATATAACTCATCCGTATTAAATATTATATCAGTCGACGGAACGATCGAGAGTTCTCACACAGCACGGGTAGGTCGAGAAGCTCTCAGAGACCATGTCGACCGGTATATCTCCGCCCAGAGAACTGCAACTACTCGATTCGCGTGATCTCCTCGATAGGCCACTGGCTCAGTATCTCGACGCCGTTCTCGCGGACGACGACCATCTCCTCGATGCGCACACCCTGTCTGCCTGCGGGTTCCTGGGTCTCGACGGCCATCGTCATCCCCTCCTCTATCTCTATCGGGTGCTCCGGCGAGAGTCCACGCCAGATGAGCGGCACCTCATAGAGCTGGAGTCCGAGACCGTGCGCCCAGTGGTTCGTCGTCATCTGCCAGGGCTCCTCAGCCCCGTAGTAGTCGGCGTGTTCACCCTCCATGTCCGGGAATCCCTCGGCGATTTCGTCGGTCGTCGCTCCCGGCTCGATACGTTCGAGCACGTCGTAGAGATTGTCACGTGCGGTCTCGTAGGCGTCGCGCTGTGTTGCCGTTGGCTCACCCACCGAGAACGTCCGGTAGTAACACGAGCGGTAGCCGAGGTAGGCGATGTTGTAGAAGTCGGCGTAGACGAGGTCGCCGGGCCGGATCATCCGGTCAGTGGTGTTGGCCTGGTGTTTCGGCCAGGTGTTCGGGCCGCTCGTGAGATAGCCCCCGCCGACAAACGCGCCGTGACGCCAGAGTTCCGACACCGTCTCGCCCCAGACCTCTGTCTCGCGCATACCCGGCTTCGCTGTCTCGGTGATACGCTGAAAGCCAGCCTCACAGATGGCCGCAACCATCCGAAGACACT
The DNA here is from genome assembly GCA_003551265.1 of Halovenus sp. GTDB lineage: Archaea > Halobacteriota > Halobacteria > Halobacteriales > Haloarculaceae > Halovenus. Next base: position 18,549 of record PUMG01000092.1, on the reverse strand, counting down.
CGATTTCGTCTTTCGTCTTCGTCTTTCGTGCGTCGAGCATGAGGTCGGGTGCGGTCCCCGTATCGACGTCGACCCCCTGCGCTTCGAGCGCGCTGACGAGACCCTGATTGCCGACATCGAGACCGAGCGTCTCGTGTTCCACGCCGTATTCGACCATCGCATCGGCGACCAGTTCGGCCATCTTCGAGAGGAGGAACTGACGGGCGGAGTCTCGACCGGATGCACGGGGGACGTTCCCCAGTCCGGGACAGGCGTAGCGGATGTCTTCGAGCCACGGGCAGTGTTTGCGCTGGTTGCTTGCGTGGTCGGCCGTGTCCCAGTGGACAATGTCGCCGTCTTCGGTGAGCAGCGTGTAGTGGTCTGCGCCGCTGCCGCCGGTCATCGCCAGCCCCGTCACGTACCGGATGTTCGGGTCCGACAGCAAGAGCACCGCGCCGAGGTCGCTGTCCTGTAGTCGTTCGAGTGCGCGCTCTGTGCGCTCGGTACGCAGACGCTGGGTGTTGATGCGCTCTTCCCAGTCGACCGCCTGTGTGCCGAGCGTTCCCTCCATGTAGTCGCGTTCGTGAAACGTCATCCGTTCGTATCTATCTCTGCGAGTAACTAAATCGTGCTGTTCCACACGGAACCAGTTCGAGGAGCAGAATTAACGTTGCTGTGTGGTATCGATTAATGGCAAGCATTAAACCCTGGTACTCCGTTAACCTCTCGCATGCCATCAGATATGAACCGGCGCAGGTTTCTGACTGCGGCGGGGGCAGCGACGACAGTCGCACTCGCAGGGTGTATCGGTGACGACGATGACCCGGTCGACGTAGACGATACCGACGACGACCCAGTCGATGTCGATGACACGGGCGACGACGACCCGGTCGACGCAGACGACACAGACGACGAAGACCGCGACGACTCAGTGCTCCAGCTCATGCAGATTCAACAGCAGACGCTGGACCCGATCGGCATTGCGGGACCAGCATCTGCACGAACGAACTGGCAGATACACGAACAGCTGTTCACGTACGAGAACGGGATGCCGCCGGTCATCGGAGAGCTGGCAACTGACTACGATGTCTCCGACGACTATCTGACGTACACCTTCGAACTGCAGGAGGGTGTCCAGTTCCACAACGGTGACGAACTCACGGCGGACGACGTCGTCTACTCCTGGCGGCGACTCGCAGAGTCCGAGAACAACCGCGGCCACGGGGACAGAATCGTCGGCGGCGTGATGTCGGTCGCCCACGAGACCGAAGGCGAGGACGAAGAACTCGTCCCCGACACGCTCGAACTCGAGGCAGTCGACGAGTACACTGTGGAGATGACGCTCGAAACTCCGTTCCACGGCACGCTCGGCATGCTCGCCGACCCGCGCTTTTCGATTATTCCGGAGGGTATCGTCGGAGATATCGAGGGATACGAGGGCGAGATGAGCTACGAGGAGTGGTCGACCGAACACGTCCACGGGACTGGGCCATTCTCCCTGGAGAGGTGGGACCGGGGAAGCGAAATCGTCATCGAGCGCTTCGACGACTATCACGGTTCGGTCGCCACCCTCTCGAAGGTTCGCTGGCAGATTACCGAGGACCCGAACGCCCAGTACACATACGCGGTGAACGAACAAAACGCCGACATCTTCGACATCCCGCGCTCGCAGTTCGACCCCTCGCTTCTGGAAATCGAAGAGGACCTCGACGATGGACGACGGCTCGGGACGTACGGACCAGTCGCAAACGACGAGACGCTCAACTATGGTGAGGTGACACTCCTGCGGACGCAGTACCTGCTGTTCAACACACTCACCGTCGAGAAAGCAGCCAGACAGGCGATTGCCTACATTCTCGACCAGGAGACCATCATCGACGCGGCGGTGCGCGGACAGGGCCAGCCAGCGTACTTCCTCACACCCCCAACGGCGTTCCCGGAGGGTCCGGAGAACTACGACGACATCGCACAGGCCGAGTATCCCTACGGCTACGGCGAGTCGAACCTCGACGACGCTGCCCGAATCATGGAAGAGGCGGGATACAGCGAGAACGATATGTACGAGACGACCTTCCAGCACCCCTCAGACTCGCAGGCGTCAGAGTGGCGCGAAATAGCCAGTCTCCTCCGCGACCTCGCAGAGACCGTCCACATCGACCTCGATATCGAGGAGGCACCGGCAACGACGCTCACGAACCGGGCTATCGAGGGCGACATCGATGTCTACGGCGTGTGGAACGAACTCGAGTGGCAGGAAGCCGACGCAACCCTGCAGTTCGCCTACCCCAACCCGTTCACGTGGACGCAGTGGGGACAGGGTGAGGACGGTCTCTCCGAGGCCGCCGAGCAAGCCGCCGACGCGTGGGAGCGCTACGAGGACCACCGCACCCCTGGCGAGGAGAACCAGCAGGTTCGAAACGAGTCCTATATCGAACTCGAACGCGCGAACTGGGAGGATATGACACAGCTTCCCCTCTGGCATCCCGTCGGCGAACGGTACTGGTACGACTGGGTCGAGAACTTCGGGATGCACGGCCCACAGTACAGTCAGAAGTTCAACGAACTCTCACTGAGCGACCGGTCGTGAACCGACTCACTCTGTTGTCTCTGTAGACAACTGGGCTACTGTTCGTCCGGTTTGGTGCTGTCGTGTGTCTCCCAGCGGTCGTGGTAGTCGCGCTGTGCTGCTGTCACCTGGTCGATATCGACATCCATCGCCGACAGCTTCTCGTGGGCGACTTCTCTGTCAAGATGGTCTGGAACCGGATGCAGTCCCGGCGGCAGGTCGCTGTCGGCGAGATCCGCGAGTCCGCGCGTCATCATGGCGAACGTCGTATCCATCACGTGGCTCGGGTTCCCGGAACGTCCCGGTGCTGCCAGGTTCACGACCTTCCCCTCCGTGAGCAGCGTCACCCGACGGCCGTCTGGTAACTCGTATCGCTCGACACCGGGTTTTTCTGTCGTGTTCGAGGTGGCCTCGTCGGCGAGTGCGCTGTCGTCGATTTCGATTGCGCTGCCGATGGAGGCGACGACGACGCCGTCTGCGAGTGTGTCGACGTGTTCGCGTCGAAGCACCTGGTAGCGCCCAGTCGCAGTTATCACGAGATCGGCATCGGCCACCGCGTCGGCCATCGGCTCAACGTCGTGTCCATCGGCGAGCGCCTCCAGCGCCTTGCGCGGGTCGACCTCGGTGACGACTGTCCGGGCACCGAGCGCTCTGAGTTTCCGGGCGATGCCGCGGCCGCAGTGGCCGTAGCCCGCGACGACTGCGACAGAACCGGCAATCATCGTGTCTGTGAGCGACGTAATCGCCGACAGTGAACTCTCGGCGGTGCCGTGGACGTTGTCGAAGTGCTGTTTCATCGGCGTCCCGTTGACGTCGTAGACCGGGAACGAGAGCGCATCCTGTTCGTCCATCGCCAGAAGACGGGTGATACCGCCCGTCGTCTGCTCACACGCACCACGAACACCCCGTGCAATCTCGGGGAATCGGTCGTGAACCAGACTCAGCAGGAACGCGCCGTCGTCGGCGAGCAGGTCCGGCTCTGCTTCGAGCACCGTCTCTCGCGTGTCTGCCAGTTCGTCCGCCGTCATTCCGGCCGCAGCAAGTGGTGTCACACCCGGCCGCTCCCGGAGCCACTCGACGACATCGGCGTGAGTGCTCCCCGCCTCGCCGGTGACGAGTACCTCACCGCCGCCCGTTGCGAGCACATCGGCGAACAGGCCGGTATGCGGCGTCAGCGGTGCGCACACACCAATAGTGAGGCCGTCGAACGGCTTCGAGCGCTGGTACTGTTCGGCGTACGAGCACAAAAGCGGCGAGCGGTTTTTGACGCCAGCAACCGGAGTCTGGTCCGTACCTTCTCTCATACGACGGCCTGGGTCTGCGTGATAAAACCGCTTGCCTATTCGGATAGGAACTCCCGGGGTTCCTCGTACTCAGACAGGTGACGGTGACAGCGACTCGCCTGTCCATCCGCGACCTGGTGCTGGTCGGGGCGCTCGTGCTCACAGACCGTGCTGAACGTCTCCTCGAGCAGTTCCCGTGCCGCTGTGAATTCACCTTCAACAACCAGTGTCGCCGTCTGGTCGACCGTCTCCTGGACGGATTCCGGATAGGTAGAAAGCTCGAACAGTTCCGAGACGACTTCCTCGATGGGCGTCACAGGTGGTTCACGTCCGAGCCGCGCCTTGACCCGCTGTAGTGGCGTCGTTCGGAGCTTCTCGCGTTCGCGGAGTACGTCTCTGAACTCCTCGATGCTGTCCCACTGCTCGGTGGTGAGCGACTCGTGTTCCTCCCGACGGATTTTGAACGGACACCGGGTCGAGAACACACAGCCAGTGGGCGGGTTGCGGGGACTCGGTGGCGTCCCACGGAGCGTGATACGGTCCGCACCAGCATCCGGGTCGGGCTGTGGAATCGCCGACAGCAGTGCCCGAGTGTAGGGGTTCGACGGCGACCGGAACAGCTGTTCGGTCGGGCCGACCTCCATGAGCTTTCCGAGGTACATCACCCCGACCCGGTCACAGATGTGGCGGACGACCGAGAGGTCGTGGGCGATGAGCAGGTACGTGAGGTCGTACTCATCCTGGAGGTCCAACAGCAGGTTGAGAATCTTCGCCTGAACGCTTACGTCGAGCGCACTCACAGGCTCGTCGAGGACGATAAAGTCGGGTTCGAGCGCGAGCGCCCGGGCGATGCCGATTCGCTGGCGCTGGCCGCCGCTGAACTGGTGTGGGTAGCGGTGGTAGTGCTCGGGCTGGAGACCGACGCGGTCGAGCAGTTCCGACACCCGGTTCCGGCGGTCGTGTGGCATCCCCCAGTCGTGGATATCCAGCGGCTCGCGGACAATCCGGCCAACGGTCATCCGTTCGTTGATGCTCGACGTCGGGTTCTGGTAGACCATCTGGGCGTTCCGCCGCCACGCTTTGAGGTCGCGCCTGCCAAGCGAGAGCAGGTCCGTCCCATCGAACTCGACGGTCCCGCTGTCAGCGTCCTCGAGTCGAAGAATGCTCCGCCCGAGTGTTGTCTTGCCACAGCCACTCTCACCGACGATACCGAACGTCTCCCCGCGAGCGATTTCGAAGGAGACGCCATCGACGGCCTTGACTGGCTCACCGCCGAGTAATCGCTCGCTTCCGTAGTACGTCCGCAGTCCGTCGACGACCACGAGCGGGTCGTCCTGTTCGTCGTTTTGCTCTGTCATCAGTCGTCCTCCCTCGCTGTGGTTGCCGCGTCACTTTCGTCCGGTGCTCCGAAGTTGTGGTGCATCTGGAGGCGGTCCTCGAGTGATTCATCCTCGGGGTAGAGGAGACAGGCAGCGGTGTGTGCTCGCATCCAGCCCGACTTCTCGTTTGCGCTGTCGACAGGGACGCGCTCGGGGTGAGTCGATTTACACTCCTCGAAGGCTTCCGGACACCGCGGCGCGTACCGACAGTACGTTGCTGGTTCGTTCGGCGTCGGCACGCGTCCGTCGATAGTGGGAAGACGGTCACCCTCGCTTGCCAGTCCGGGAATACTCTGGAGCAGCCCCTGCGTGTAGGGGTGTCTGGGCTGGTCGAACAGTCGGTCGACCGATGCCTGTTCGACGACCTCTCCAGCGTACATGACCGCAACCGCATCTGCAACCTGGGCGATGACACCCATGTCGTGCGTGATGAACAGAATCGAGAGGTTGCGCTCGTGCTGGAGTCGCTCCAGCAGTTCGAGAATCTGGGCCTGAATCGTCACGTCGAGTGCGGTCGTCGGTTCGTCACAGAGCAACACGGCCGGGTCACAGGCCAGCGCCAGCGCGATGACCGTACGCTGTTGCATCCCGCCACTGAACTGGTGGGGATACTCGCTGAGCCGCCGTTTCGGGTCGGGAATTCCGACGCTCTCGAGCAGGTCGGCCGCCGCTTCGGTCGCCTCTGTCCCCGACAGCCCCTGATGGATGTCGAGTAACTCTTTGATCTGGTTACCCACCGTGTAGACTGGGTTGAGCGCAGTCTGTGCGTCCTGAAACACCATCGCGACCTCGCTGCCGCGAAGCGAGCGGGTCACGTCGTCGGGTGCAGCCACAAGGTTGACCGAGCCTCGCTCTACCGTCACCGACGACCCCTCACCGGAGCCGGATTCGATGGTGACGAACGCGTCGGACGCGCTACGTGCCGTCTTCTCACCAGCCCACGTGACCCGGTCCGGATACGTACGAGCGACCGTCTGAACGAACGCCGGGTCGTGGTACCGGATTTCGCTGTCTGGGTGGACGCGCCCGGGGTCGTCGACCAGTCCGAGTATCGACCGGGCAGTGACGCTCTTGCCCGACCCGCTCTCGCCGACGACGCCGAGTGTCTGCTGTGGCGATACCGTAAAGGAGACGCCGTCGACGGCGTGAATCGTCTCCTGGTCGGTGTAAAACGTCGTCCGAAGGTTCTCGACCGAGAGGAGCGGTCCATCGGTCACACCAGACATGGCCTGTGACTCGTCGGTCATACACCACCACCTCTCGACTCTGTCTCACTCGCGTTGGCGACGCCTGCGTCGCTCTGTGGGTCTACCGCGTCCCGGAGCGCGTCGCCAACTGCGTTGAACCCCATCACCACCAGGGTGACCATGATTCCCGGGATGAGCGAGATGTGCCACGAGTTCGTGGCGACGTACTCTCGCCCGAGATCGACGGCCCGGCCCCACTCCGGCGTCGGTGCGGTGATTCCCAGTCCCAGAAAGGAGAGTCCGGCAACGGCGAGAATCACGCCACCGAGTACCAGTGAGCTGTATATCAGCAGGTAGCCGACGAGGTACGGGAGCATATGCAGTCGCATGATTCCCGAGGGCGACTGCCCGTAGCTCCGGGCAGCGTCGACCCAGTCCTCTTCGGCAATCTGGAGCGTCGGTCCCCGGAACGAGCGCCAGAGAAACGGCCACCCCGTCGCTGCCAGTATCAGTGCCAGCAGCACGCCGCCGTCGTACAGCGACGCCAGCCACGTATCGGCCAGTATCACGGTGAGCAGAATCAACAACAACAGGCGGGGAACGCCCATGATGGTGTCGCCCGTGACCACGAGAACGAGGTCGGCAAGACCGCGATAGTACGCCGAGACGAGCGCGAAGACGGTCCCGAGAATCGCGCTGACGCCGACGCTCAACAGCCCGATTATCAGTGAGACACGCGCACCGTGGACGAGGAATGTGAACAGGTCCGACCCGTCTGTCAGGGTTCCGAAGGGGTGGAACCGGTCGTACTGGTCGTAGCTCATCGGACCGACGTTCTCGGCCGCGTATCCCTGTGAGCGGGTGTTGAGGTTTGCATTCCCGACGAGAATATCTGTCACCTCCCCAAGTTCTTCATCGTAGTACTCGATGGTGTGTGAGAACGGCGCGTAGATGTTCTGTTCGGCGGTCGTCGTTCCCAGCGACGGCGCAAACGCCGCCATCGTCAGAAACAGCAAGACAACGACCATCCCGAACTGTCCCCAGCGATGGTATCGGAGTCGCTGAATCACGTCGTCCCGTGGCGTCCAGTCGGCCTGCCTGTAGTAGTTGCGGTACCACAGGTAGCCCGTCCAGAGCCAGATGAGCCACGCTGCGACGTAGAGGTGGACAACGAGGACGCGAAGCGTCCACGCGAGCGCTGGCGAGAGACCAAGGAATGTGCCGTGCCAGGTTCCGTCGGGAGTCTGATACCCCTGATTCGGAATCGTTTCGCGGCTGGTCAGCGTCGGTAGCTCTCCAAGCCAGCCGAGCGGGAAACGGACGCTGCTCGCAAGGCGAGCCAGCACGTCGACCGCACCAACCTGAAGCGCGAACCAGCCACCCACGCCGAGAGCGAGACCGAACACCAGCCCGTCGAGCGACTGCTGTGGACGCAAGGGGATGCTCTCGGTGACCCGCAAGACGAGTGTCGCGCGGGTCCAGGTTGCAATCGCCAGTCCGACGAGTGCAAGCGTGACACCAATTCCAAGCCAGACCGCAACTGCGGTCGCTCCCCCCACAGCGAGGGCGTCCGAGATACCGCCGGAAACTGTCTCGAGCGCTGCAGCAGTGGCGTCGCCGATTTCGACGAGACCCGACGCGATGCGCCCGAGTTCGATACCGACCAGGACGAACGCACCGAGCAGCCAGAGGAGGAACGGCCGTGGGCGTTCGCGTACGCGCTCGCGGAGTGGTCTGTACTCCATGGTTATCGCCCCTCGTAGCCGACCCGCGGGTCGATCAAGACGTACAGCAGGTCCTGAACGATGTTCATGATGACGACGACCACGATGAATACGAACACGAGCGCGACCACCAGCGGGAGGTCGCCGTTGATTGCAGCCTGGAAGAACAGCCAGCCGATACCGTTGATGCCGAAGACGACCTCGACGATGACCGACCCGCCAATCAGGAGGAACGCCTCGTTCGTAATGGTTGGAACGAGCGGAATCATCGAGTTTCGAAGGATGTGCTTCCAGACGAGCGAGCGCTCGGAAACGCCGTTGGCTTTCGCCGTCTCAACGTAGTTCGAGTTGATGGTTTCGAGGACCGCCGTGCGGGCAATTCGAAGCTCGCTCCCCATCGAGGCCGACCCCAGTACGATTGCCGCCGGGAGCACCTGTTTGGTCGCGGCCGCAAAGCCCGCGGGTGAAGTGATGTTCGACAGGTCTGGCGTCCCGGTGACGGACGTTTCGACGAGGAACGCGTTCCAGTCGAAGCCGATGAGCGCGTCAGACTGTGAGAGCACTGCAAGCAGGATGATAGCCAGCCAGAAGTTCGGCATCGCGCGCCAGACGATACCGAACAGCGAAAGCGAGTAGTCCGTCATCGTGTTGGAGCGCAATCCGGCGTAGACGCCCATCGGGATACCGACGAAAATCGGAATCAACACCGCCCAGAAAGCGAGCCAGGCCGTTCGAGGACCGTAGATGAGCAACAGGTCGACGACGTCCGTCCCCGGAGCGAGCACCCAGGACTGTCCGAGATTGAGCGTGAAGAAGTCGACCATGAACTGCTGGTAGTGCTCCAGAACAGGCTGTTCGAGACCGAGTTGTACACGAATCCGCTGGTACTCCGCCCGGGACGCCTCGGTCGCCGCCTCACCGACGATAGCCGCAGCGGGGTCGATTGGGCCGAACCGAAAGATGACAAACGTCAGTGTCGCCCCGAAGAAGAGAACCGGAACCGACAGCGCCAGCCGTTTGAGGAAGTACTGCAGCCGGCTCATTCAGCCGACCTCCGCAGCCAGGACGGTTGCCGACTCTGTGGGGATACGCACTCGTGCACCGTAATATGAGGGTACAAACTGTCCGAGAATACTTATTCGCTTCGGACTGCCCCACGGTGGTATCACTCGTCGGGAAAGAACAGCTCCGGGTCGTCGTGCTCGAACGACCCGAGGTGCGTTCCGTCGACCCTGAACACGTGTGAGTACATGGAGCCGGTCTCGTGAGCGAGCCGCCGACACTCGCCGAGCGAACTCCGGTCCAGGACGCCTGCAAGCAGGATTGTCCTCTCTGTCGGGGGGTCGAACAGGACCGTCAGCAGGAATAACTGTCCCGCGTGGACCGCCCTGTGAATTTCCGTTCGTGGAAACCGCTCCGGTTCGAACCAGTTCTCGAACGTCTGAGCAGCGCTCCCCGGAATGACGTACGCGTAGCCATGGCGGTCAGTAGCCCCGTGTGCTGGAGTAACCGCGCTCGCATCACCCGCCGGTATCGTCAGCGGTTCCCAGCCCTCAGTCTCTAGCGCTGCGGCCAGCGCCTCCATCTCGTCGAGGAGTGCGAGCCACCCCTCCGTCCTCGGGTCTTCTGCCATGGACGGAGCGTCGGGAGCCAGAGTAAAAAGCGACAGGTTACTCCTTTTCGTCGTAGTGTTCGCCGAGTGCGGCGGGAATCCGAGTGCGGCCGACGAGCATCAACACCAGGATGACGACGATGAACGGGAGCGCCTGTAAGAGCCGTTGGGGCACGTTGAGGAAGGCAATCTCCTGGAGTCGAAACTGGAGCGCGTCGAAGCTCGCAAACAGCAACGCGCCGCCGAAGGAGGCGATGGGGTTGTAGTTGCCAAAGAGGTAGGCGACGATGCCGAGAAAGCCCCGGCCGCCGATGCTCGTCTCACCAGCGCCGACGAATCGACCGAGTTGGCCAAGCGTGAACCCGGCCCCGCCGATGCCACAGAGCACGCCAGAGAGCAACACGCCGATGTAGCGCGTCCGGCTGACGCTGATGCCGGCCGTGTCGAGCGCGCGTGGGTTGTCACCACAGGCGCGAATGTACCGGCCGAGTCGGGTGTACCGCAGGACGTACCAGCACAGCGGGACCGCGAGCAACATCAGGTAGACCATCGGTGAGGCGTCGAACAGCACGGGACCAACACCCGGCAGCTCCGCGAGGATCGGAATCCGCCACGTGCCGAACGTCCCGACTGAGGGGCTGTTGACGGTCTCGAACACCACAAGCGAGACGAACGGGGCGAGACCGAGAGCGATGAGCCAGATGGCGAGACCGGCGATGACCTGATTGGCCTGGTATCTGATGACGAACACAGCGAACACGCCCGCCGTGACGACGCTGACTGCAATTCCGACGAAAAAAGCCAGCCAGAGTGCGGCTGTCGGGTCGACGCCAGCACCGGTCAGAGAGACGACCGCAATGACGCTGCTCAGCGCCGAGAGGATGAGAAAGCCCTCGATGCCGATGTTGATGATACCCGTCTTCTCGGCGAAGATACCACCCAGTGCGGCGAACGTGATGGGGACGCTGACGCGGAGCACCGCGCTCGCGTAGCCAGCGTCGAGCATCCTGTCGAGAACCTCACCCGCCACCGAGTCGGGCGCGACGAGCGCGCTCGCGACGAGAAGTGCAAGCACCAGCCCGAGCAACCCGACAGTCCACTTCGCAGCGGTCTCGAACTCCGCACGCATCAGTCGCTCCCCCCAGTGTCGACGTCGATGATTCCACGTCTGTTCAGATGCGCACCGAGGAGCCGGAACAGCTCGGGGGTGGCGACGAGCAGGATGATGATTCCGCGCAACACCTCGATGAGTTCACTCGGGACGCCCAGTCGCAACTGAATCGCGCGGCCGCCGCTTTCGAGCGCGCCGAAAAGCAGTCCCGAAGGGAGCAATCCTGCGGGGTTGTTGCCAGCGAGAATCGAGACGGCGATGCCGTCGAATCCCAGCGGTGGTGTGCCAGTCTGCCAGCGCCCGAGTATCATCATCACGTAGATTGCGCCACCCAGGCCCGCGACCGCGCCAGCGGCGGTCATCGAAAACAGCGTCGTGAACCGCTGACTCGCGCCGCCGAACACCGCCGCCTTTGGCTGGGCACCCATTGCCCGGATGTCGTAGCCGACAGCCGTCCGCATCAACAGCCAGTAACAGCCCGCCACGACGACCAGTGCGAAGACGAACACGGGCAACGAGAAGTCGGTCGAACTGGGGAATACGAGCGGTGAGAACGTCGCCTCCTCGGGAATTCGGTCGGTAACAGTCCCCTGGATGTCGTCAGTCGTGAAAAAGCGGTCCACGGCCACGAACGCGAGGTCAGCAGCGATGAAACTCAACAGCAGCGTCGTGATAACCTCGTTCATCTCGAAACGCACCTTGAGATACCCCGGCAAAAGCCCGTAGAGAGCGCCGACGAGGGTCCCGGCGAACAGACCGACTGGGACGAGTACGAGCGTCCCAGCGAGGCCGGATGGGGCGAGGTCGGCCAGCCAGAGCAGTGTGACCGTCGTCGCCAGCGAGCCAAGGATGAACTGGCCCTGTGCCCCGATGTTGAACAGCCCTGCCCTGTAGGGAATGGCAAAGCTCAACCCTGTAAACAGCAGGAGTGTCGTCCACTGCAGGGTTGCCGCGAGGCTGAAACTGTCCCCGAACGACCCCTCCAGCATGACCAGATACACCTCGACCGGGTTGTAACAGACGGGTGCGCCGAGTATGTACAGCGCCGCTGACTCACAGGAAGCCGCATAGCCTGCCACGAGGACGACGACTCCACCGACGAAGATGGCGAAAACGACCGCCGACAGACTCACCAGCACCCGCTCGGCGGCAGAAAACCGTAGCACGACACCGAAGAGCCACTCGATGCGCTCTCTCATCGTTCCTCCCGGCAGACATCGGGTTCGTCCGGGTGCTGACCAGCCATCAGGAGTCCAAGTTCGGTCTTGGTCACCGCGTCGGGTTCGACGACGTCGACGAACTGCCCGTCGTACATGACGCCGATGCGGTCGGCGAGACTGGTCACCTCGTCGAGCGAGGCCGAGACGAGCAACACCGCGGCTCCCCGCTCGCTCATCTCGATGAGCTGTTCGTGGATGAACTCCATGCTGCCGACGTCGACGCCCCGGGTCGGGTGGGCCGCAACCACGATGTCCGGGTCGCGCAGAAACTCCCGACCCACGACGAACTTCTGCTGATTGCCGCCCGACAGCGACCGGGCGAGCACCGTCGGGTCCGGCGGCCGGACGTCGTAGGTGTCGATAATCTCGGCTGTGTGAGCGCGCACCCTTTCCCAGTCTATCTGACGGCCGTCACGAAACTCCTCGCGGTGTTGGCTCCCCAGAACGGCGTTCTGCGTCAGGTCGAACGCCATGACGAGCGCTTGCTCCTGGCGCTCACCGGGGATGTACGCCAGCCCACGGTTCATCCGTTCCCGACGCGAGAGACCGGTGACGTCCGTCCCGTCGAACGCAACCGTTCCTGACTCCACATCACGGAGACCGGTCACCGCCTCCACAAGTTCAGTCTGTCCGTTCCCGTCGACACCGGCGACGCCGAATATCTCCCCGCCACGGACGGTCAGGTCGACACCGTCGACCGCTGGAAGCCCCTGGTTGGTTCGGACTGACAGCGAGTCGACCACCAGCCGGGGGTCGCCCTGGTCTCTCTCGCGGCCCTCGACGCGCAACAGCACGTCCCGGCCGACCATCTTTCGGGCAAGTTCCTGGGTGGTTGCACCCTCGGTGTCGAACGTCTCGACTGTGCGCCCATCGCGCAGGACGGTGATTCTGTCTGCCACCGTCAGCGCCTCGTTGAGCTTGTGGGTGATGAAGATGAGCGTCTTGCCCTGGTCGATGAGTTCGTCGAAGACACCGAACAGCTCCTCGCTCTCCTGTGGGGTCAACACCGCCGTCGGCTCGTCGAAGATGAACACATCTGCTCCCCTATACAGCGTTTTGACAATTTCGACGCGCTGCTGGGTACCGACGCTCAGCTCCTCGACCGGCGTATGGATGTGCTCGCTGATACCGAAGCCGTAGCGCTCGCTCAGCTCCCGGAGTTCCTCTTCGATGGTGGCCTCGTCGATGGTGAGACCGCCGTATTTGACCGGCTCCCATCCCAGTGCGACGTTCTCCAGAACCGTCATGGGCCTGACCAGCGTGAAGTGCTGGTGTATCATACCGACACCCCGCTGGATGGCGTCCTGTGGCGTCTCGAAAGAGACGGCGTCACCGTCGAGGCGAACTGTTCCCGCCGTCGGCTCGTACAGCCCATACAGCACGTTCATCAGCGTCGTCTTCCCGGCACCGTTCTCGCCGAGGAGAGCGTGGACCGTCCCGTGCTCAACCGTCAGGTCGACGTCGTCGTTGGCCAGAACGCCACCTGGAAAGCGTTTCGTGATCCCTTCGAGCTGAACTGCAGTGCTCATGCCACGCTCAGGGCGTTCTCGGTACGTCGATGTCGCCGTCGGCGATGGCCTGTGCAGTCTCGTCTGCTCCGTCTCTGATATCCTGTGGGATGTCGTCGCCGATGTCGACGCCCCAGAGCAGTTCGACGCCGTCCTCGCCGACGCCGAGTTCGAACGTTTCGCCACCCTCGTACTCGCCCTCGATGACGCGTTCAACCGCGCTGACGACGCTCGCGTCGACGCCTTTCATGATACTGCCCAGGATGACGTCGGAGAACTCCGGAGCGGTTTCAGACTGGCGGCTGTCAGCTCCCATGGCGAATCGGCCGCGGTCCTGGCAGGCCTGGAACAGCCCGGAGCCGCCCGCACCGGCCCCGTGGAGCAAAACGTCGGCCCCGCTGTCTATCATCGAGATGGCTGCCTCCTCGACGTCGCCGGGACTGTCTAACCCGCCGACGTAGCTCGAGCGCACCTCGAACTCCTCGTCGACGCTCTGTGCACCGGCGCGAAAGCCAGCCTCGAACGCCTGGACGACAGGCACTTCGGCACCACCGACGAATCCGAGCGTCTTCTCGTCGGGGTTGGTCTCTGCAGCCCCTGCGGCGAACTCCTGTGAGGAGAGCTTCGCGGCGACCTCGCCCGCCATGTACGCGCCGTGTTGCTCGGCGTACACCCAGCTCTCGACGTTTGGCCTGTCGAGGACGTCGTCAAGCAGCGCCCACTGCTGGTCTTCGTACTCGTCGGCGTTGTCCTCTAACGGTGAGACGTGTTCGAAGCCCAGGCAGATGACGAGGTCGTAGTCCGGGTCCGTCGAGCGAGCATACTGGCTCTGGAACTCGCCGAAATCCCCGCTGCTCTGGGGACCTGCGTCGTCGTAGCTGATGTCGAACTCCTCGACGGCCTGTTCGATGCCTCTGTGGGCGGCGTCGTTGAACGACTGGTCTCCGGTTCCCCCTCTCCCGTAAATAAGACCGATGTTCGTTCCCCCACCGCTGTCGTCGTCATCTCCACCCGAGATACACCCCGCGACGCTGACAGTGAGCCCCACTGCACCTGCTTTGAGAATATTACGCCGTAACATCACAGGCGAACAGTTCTGTCGGGATGAAATATAAGTTTCCACTCGTCAACGAGACAGTCGTGGGTCTCTCGGACGTATCGTTATTACAGTGATGCGGTGTCGACTCCCTAGACAGGGTCGAGACCCGCATCCTCACGCAGCACGTTGATGTACTTTCGGAAACCGGTTTCGAGGTCGTAGACAGGTTCGTAGCCGAGGTCCTCATTCGCCTTCGTCATGTCGAGGTTCTGTGTCCACGGGAGTTCGCCCTCGTCGGAGACGTTGATGTCGGCGTCGGGGATGATGTTCTCGACCGTCTCGGCAGCCTCGCGCACCGTCGCGAGCACGCCCCGGACGTTGTAGATGCGCTGGGTGAGGTCTTCTTCGGGCGTGAACGCTGCCTGTCGGAACGACTGGGCGATGTCCTCGACGTGTTGCCAGTCGATTGCCTGGTCGCCGTACTCGACGCTGTAGGACTCGCCGAGTGCGGGCTTTTCGATGATGTTCGCGAGGAACGCCGACCCGCCCGTCTCGCGGTAGGGACCGTACGCAACGGTGGGTCGAAGCCCGACGTGGTCGAGACCGTACTCTTCGTGGTAGATTCGGGCCTGGTGTTCGTTGTACTCCTTGGTCGCGCCATACAGTGTGTCGGGGTAGACCAGTTCGTCCTCGTCGACCCACTCGGCGTCGTAGTTGTGTGGCGGTGCGTAGACCGCCGCTGAGGACGCCCACGCGACGCGTTCGACCTGGTCGTCGAGCGTACGTGCGGCCTCGAAAACGTTGTTCGTCCCCATCACGTTGACCTCCGCTGCGGCACGCGGGTTCGCACGTGCTGTCGTCGTCAACAGCGCGGCGAGGTGGACGATGTGTGTCGTCTCTGTCTCTTTGACCGCTCGAATCACGTCGGTCGGGTCGGCGAGGTCACCCCGCCGAACGGTCGTCTCCTCTGCGACACCGAGCTGTTCGAGAATCTCGGTGTCGGTCGAGATGTCGTACGCGACGACATCGTGGCCCTGTTCGAGCAGGTCTGCGACCATGTACGAGCCGATAAAGCCGGTACCACCTGTGACGAGTACAGTGCTATTTCCCATGTAAGGCCGTGCGTTCGCATCCGTGGTTAGTGCATCGGTCTCTCTCCGGTGTCAGGTGTCGTATTTTCACTTTCACTTTCAGGCTCCCTTTTAACCCTGCCCGCATCGAACCCTCATCCATGACGCAAGCGACACTCGACGACGACGAACTGTTCACAGAGGCGGCCTCCGAGATGCGCGAGGACGTCGAAGAATCGCTCGAAGCGGCGCAGGCATCGCTGCCTGCTGCCGACGACGTCTGGGAGGTCGAGGCGGACAACACGCTGGGTGTCCTCAACGCGCTCCGGTCGGCGCTCGACGTCGGTAACGCTCGCGACCATCTGCGGGATGCCAAGAAGTGGTTCACGATGGGAACAAAAGCCGATGCGTTCGAAGACAGCGAGGGACTCGCCGAGGAAATCGAAGCGGTCGAAGCACTCATCGTCGAGGTCGAAGAGACCCACGAACAGGTCGGCGAACTCGCCAGCACGGTCCCACAGCTCAAAAGCGCGCTCGAAGACGCCGAAGCAGCGGACGAAGAGAACTGACGAGCGAGCGTCTGCGGATTTTCACAGCTCTCGCTCACGCACCGCCGCGAGCAGGTCGACGAGCGCCGTCGCCGCGGTGTCGAGCAGTTGTTCCCCGAGTTCCGGAGAGCTCTTACGCGGGTCGCCAACGACGCCGTTGTCGGTGAACTCGGCTGTGTCGTACGCGAGGTTGACGCCGGAACACCACTCTCCCCAGCCCTCACTGGCACCTTCACCAGCGGCTTCGAGGCGGTCGGTGTGAACGGTGTCCGGATGGCAGTGTCGCAGGAGGCTGGTTTCGACCGGCCCACCGTGGCCCATCCCGACAGGGAGGTCGTCGTAGTCGACCGCGTCGAACCACGTGAACGAAACTGCGTAGGCACACTCGTCTCGGACGACTCTTCCACAGACCTCACGAAGAGCGTCGACGTTCCCGCCGTGGCCGTTGACGACGACGACGCGGTCGAAGCCGTGACTCGCCAGACTCTCGATTGTCTCGCCCACGTACGCTCGGAACGTGTCTTCGCTCACCCACAGCGTTCCCGGAAACTGTCGGTGTTCGGCCGCCACGCCGATTGGTATCGTGGGAGCGAGAACGACGTCCTCGAATCGGTCGACTCCCGCCTCGGCAACAGCAGTCGCGTTCAACACGTCGGTTCCGAGTGGGGCGTGTGGGCCGTGCTGTTCGGTGCTTCCGACCGGAAGGACAGCAAGATTCGTCTCAACTGCGTCGATATCCGTCCAGGTGGCACGAGAGAGGTCCATAGCTAGAGGGACTATCGTACGTCATCATAGAGTTCTCGCTATCAGGCGTCTGCAGTGGGTGTCGATGAAACCTCGACAGCGTTTGCTACCCAGCCACCAATCCGACCGAAGAACAACCCAAAAAGGGATGCAACGACTAACAGCAGTCCCGAGCCGAAGAGGAAAAACACGCCTGTGGCGGTCGACGATGTCACGGTCATCCCTGCTGTCGTGGTGGTTATCCCTATGCCGACGAGCGCACCGATGAATCCAGTTCGGACTCCGGCAGCGCCTGGGTCTGACGAGTACACGGCGGCGACGAACCCTGCGGCGAACGCTCCAAAGACGAATATTGCAGCGCCGAAATCGGCCTGTGCAATCTGGTCTGGCAGCCAATTCAGCACGACCGTAATCGGAATAGAGACCACCGTGCCGATGAGCGCGAATTTCCACGCTGGTGACAGACTGCGAACAGGCATCGAGGAAGCCATACGTGTCGAGAGGATGTCCAATGTTAAAGCTATTTTGTGCAGCACTATCCACCCGAACGTGATTTGATAAAGCCCTGCCGTCGCAAATCAGCACTATCGCGGTCTGCGCTCATCGATTTGGTTCTCAGAAGTGTAACGGGGTCTCGTCCGGGTGGGTCTGTTGAATTGTCGGACGCCATCGGCTCTGGCACAATTGCGATGGCTGGTTCAGGGGGTGCCTGAAGCACAATCATGACTCTCCGAGAGTCGTTCTGACTGCTACTCTCCGGTGGCTCGTTGTGCGACGTATTCGCGGGTTTCGCCCTGGAGAACGTACTCCGTCTGTTGCAGCTCTGCAATCGACCCCGACCCGGTGACGAACATTGCGGTCTGCAACTCGGCAACCAGGTCTCCAACCAGTTCAGCGACGGCGTCCGACCCCTCCGTAGCCGGTTGCAGGAACGGTTTTGCCAACCCGCCGGCACGGGCAC
This sequence comes from Halovenus sp., assembly GCA_003551265.1. Classification (GTDB taxonomy): domain Archaea; phylum Halobacteriota; class Halobacteria; order Halobacteriales; family Haloarculaceae; genus Halovenus. Next base: position 618 of record PUMG01000092.1, on the reverse strand, counting down.
CGAGTGCAATCGCTTTTGCCACATCCAGTCCCGTTCGGACACCGCCACTCGCAACCACGCAGTTGTGTTCGGCGACACACTCGATTGTGCTTGCAGCAGTTGGGATTCCCCACGCTCGAAACAGCGTTCCGATTCGTTTCTGTCGCGGTTCGTTCGCCGCTGCTGCGCGGTAGGCTTCGATTCCGGACCACGTCGTGCCGCCTTTTCCAGCGACATCGATCGCGTCAACGCCTGCGGCTGCTAGCTTCTGGGCAGTTGTCCCCGAAATACCGTTGCCCGTCTCCTTGACGATGATGGGTACCGAGAGATTCTCAGCGACTCGCTCGATGGCCACCAGACAGTTCCGGCCATCGACATCACCTTCGGGTTGGACAGCTTCTTGAAGGAAGTTCAGGTGAACTGCGAGCGCGTCCGCCTCGATCATCTCGACTGCACGCTCGACCAGTTCGAGGTCGTACTCTCGGAGTTGCGCAGCACCGAGGTTTCCGTAGATGAACGCCTCAGGTGCGACATCACGGACGACGGTGTAGGATTCGAGGACGCTGTCATCGTCGATTTCGAGACCTGCTCGCTGACTTCCGAGCCCCATCGCGATACCCGTCTCGCTGGCAGCGCGAG
>PUMG01000212.1 GCA_003551265.1 Halovenus sp. | reverse complement strand
TTACATCCTCAACCACGCGGGCTTTGCGATTCGAAAGATTCCCGACACCGAAGTCGAGGAGACGATCGCGATATACGAGTCGTTCCTCGAAGGTGACGAAGACGAAGCCCTCGAAGAGATCGGTGCCGCAGACGCAGTCCTGGAGTTCGGAGAACAACAGAGCGGAGCCCGGGGGAGAGACCGATGACGGCTGAACAGACACTCCAGTTCAGAGAGCCCGAGGCTGCGAACGCGATCGTCGACAGGCTCGAGAGCATGATGGACGAGATTGACGAGGACGTCAGCGTCATGCACGTCTGTGGCTCCCACGAGCAAGCGATTGCGAAGTTCGGACTGCGGACGATGCTTCCCGAGGGGCTGACCGTCCGGATGGGACCAGGCTGTCCTGTCTGTGTGACGAACATGCCAGAGGTCGACGAGGCAGTGGCGCTCGCCAGAGAGGGCGCGATCGTTGCGACCTACGGCGATATGTACCGTGTTCCGGGAACAGAGTCGAGTCTCGGCGACGTCAGCGCACGGGGGGCAACAGTAGAGGTCGTCTACTCGGCGAGCGAGGCTGTCGCGCTCGCCAGAGAGAATCCCGACCGCGAAGTGGTGTTCTTTGCGACTGGTTTCGAGACGACTGCTGCACCGACAGCAGCGGTACTCGAAGCCGACCCGCCGTCGAACTTCTCGGTCCTCTCGGCTCACAAATACGTCCCACCTGCGATGGAGGTCGTGGCCGAGTTACCGGACACCGACATCGACGGCTTTCTCGCGGCCGGACACGCGGCAGTCATAACCGGCTACGGCATCTTCGAGCCGTTCGTCCAAAAGTACCACACCCCGGTCGTCGTCGGCGGATTCGAACCGCTCGATGTTCTGCTCGGTCTCGAACGACTGCTCGAGTACATCCGCGACGGTCGTACAGGTCTCGACAACGCCTACCCCCGGTGTGTGACGAGAGCCGGAAACACTGTTGCACTGGAGACGCTGTGGAACGTCTTCGAAAAGACGACAGGCGAGTGGCGTGGTATCGCCGAGATTCCGGACGCGAATCTGGTGCTCCGTGAGGAGTACGCCGAGTACGACGCGCGTAAACGGTTCGATATCGACCCCGAGGGTGGCGAGAGTGACCCACTGACCAACGACTGTCTCTGTGGCGATATCATGGCCGGGACGGCCGAACCAGACGAGTGCTCGCTCTTCGGTGAGGAGTGTACACCGACGAATCCGGTCGGCGCGTGTATGGTCAGCAGTGAGGGTCCCTGCAAGATCTGGCTCGAGTATGGAGGGACTCCTGAGATATGAACCACAGTCGCACAGAGTCAGCAAGCCGTGACAGCACTCCGGACGAGGACGTCGTGACGCTCGCTCACGGGGCCGGCACAGGGCACACACGGTCGCTGGTCGACGACCTCGTCGTGACGCGGTTTCACGACGACGAGTCAGAGACGGCTGCGTCGCCAGGAGCTGTCGAGCTAGTCGCTCTCGATGACGGTTCGGCTCATCCCGTGGGCGACGGTGACCGCGCAGTTGTGGTGACGACTGACAGCCACGTCGTCTCACCGCCGGTCTTTCCAGGTGGTGATATCGGCCGTCTCGCAGTTGCTGGAACTATCAACGACCTCGCGGTGATGGGTGCAACCGAGGTGCTGTCGCTGACTTGCTCGCTCGTCATCGAGGAGGGGTATCCAGTGGCGGAACTCGAGTCGATACTCGACTCGATGCAGGCGACCTGTGACGAGGCGGACGCCCGAATTACGACAGGAGATACCAAAGTGATGCCGAGTGGTGACCTCGACGGTCCAGTACTCAACACGACCGGCGTGGCACTCGTCAGTCGGGAAGCGGTTGTACGCGACGCAGGTGCCAGTCCCGGTGACGCGATTATCGTCAGCGGAACCGTCGGTGACCACGGCATTGCGCTGCTCTCTGCCCGCGAGGGGTTCGACTTCGGCGGCCCGCTCGAAAGCGACGTTGCGCCCGTCAACGGACTCGTCCGACGAGCACTCGCAGCCGGCAGGGTGACGGCGATGAAGGACCCGACACGTGGCGGGCTGGCAACGACACTGAACGAGATGGCACAGAAAGCGGACGTCGGACTCGAACTCGACGAACAGGCGATTCCGGTCGACGACACCGTTGCATCGGCTGGCGAGGTGCTCGGTATCGAACCACTCGACGTTGCAAACGAAGGAAAAGTCGTGTTCACCGTCGCACCCGATGACGCCGAGGCGGTGTGTACGGCGATCCGTGAGCACCCGCTCGGTCGTGAGGCCGCAGTTATCGGTCACGCGACCGAAGACCACGCGGGGCGCGTTGTCCTCGACACCGGACTCGGAAGACGATATCTCAGTGAACCGGAGGGACAGACGCTGCCGCGAATCTGCTGACATGCACGAACTGAGTCTCGCAACCAGACTGGTTGACCGGGCGGTGTCCGCTGCAGCGAGCCACGGCGCTGACCACGTTGACGAACTGACTGTCGAGATCGGTGAGGCAACACACATCAACCCCGACCAGCTTCGCTTCTGTATCGAGGTCGCACTCGACGGAACAGTCGCTACCGATGCGACGGTCACTATCGACACGCTCCCGGTATGCGCGCGCTGTGAGTGTGGCTGGGACGGCAGGCCAGAACGCCACGACCTGGCTCTCTCGTATGCGCCAGACGTGCGCTGTCCCGAGTGTCAGTCGACTGCCGCGCTCGAATCTGGTCGTGAGTGTCGACTCAAGAGCATCGAGATTCCGGAGAAGACACAGCGTGATACGTCCGAGACGAGAGAGCCTGCTGAAAACAACGACAACAACGACAATCCATGAACTACCAACGTTCACAGCTGTTAGAACAGGAACTGTACGAACCGGTCGACGACCTCACGTCGCTGTGGCGGTTCAGCGTCTCTCGGTTGCCGTCGTGGTCCGGGACGTGGGGAACTCTTCCGGAGATTGGACCACTTCGCGCACACCGATTCGGTCACGACCACCACGACGAAGAGTCCGTGAGCGACGTCGAAGCTGACGTGCTCGCGGCGGTGCGCCAGCGCGCCCGGGATGTCCACGAAGTGCTCTCACACGACAACGATGTCTTCGCCGTCGAGTTCGCTGGCAGCACTGGTGGTGGCAAGACGATGCTGATAGAGCGGCTGATAGAACGATCGCCGGACGACGAGCAGATTGGTGTTCTCGTCGGTGATGTCTCTGGTGAGGATGATGCCGTGCGCTTTCGGGCCCACGGTGTCGAGGTGCAGAACATCAACACCGGCAAGGAGTGTCACCTCGACCCGACACTCGTTTCGGAGGCTATCGATGAGTTCGACCTCGGACACCTCGATACGCTCTACATCGAAAACGTCGGTAACATGGTCTGTCCAGCGGACTTCCCACTCGGTGCCAACCGGCGGGTGCTCGTTGTCAGCACAACAGAAGGAGTAGACGTCGTCCGAAAGCACCCGATGCTCGTCCAGACCGCTGACGTGGTCGTCGTGAACAAAGTCGACATCGCTGAAGCAGTCGGTACCGACGTAGACCGTCTCCGCCACGACGTCGAATCTATCGCACCGGAAACGCCGGTGTTCGAAACTGACGCCCGCAACGAGCACGGCGTCGACGCACTGAAGACGGCGCTCGAATCCGAACGGACGCACGACCACGAGCACCACCATCACGCAGCAGAATAGCTCTCGACGGAACCATCCCCGCGGGAGTATCGTCCGTCATGATAGACTTCTCGCCGCAGGTCGTGGCGAGAATCTGTGTACCGGTACGATAACGCCTCTCCAGACCAACTCAGAGACAACGATGAATCACGCCCGAGTCGAGGTGACTGTCACCGGGATCGTCCAGGCCGTGGGATTTCGGCCATTCGTCTACCGGCGAGCAACGGCACACGACCTCGGAGGGACGGTCAGAAACACTGGTGATGCCGGCGTCGAAATCGTCCTCGAAGGACGCGAGGCGGACATCGAGGCGTTTCTATCCGACCTGACCGAGCGCCCCCCGCCACTGGCTGTCGTCGAGAACGTAACCGTCTCTGAGCGACAGTCAGTGGCGGCGAATGCCGGTGGTGGGCAACCGTTCGAGATAGCCGCCTCGACGGGCGCCGATGGCGGTTCCGGGACGATCCCACCGGACACTGGCATCTGTGACGCCTGTCTCGCAGATATGCGTGACGTCGAATCGCGGTATCACGCCTACTGGGCGACGGCGTGTGTCGACTGTGGACCGCGGTACACCGTCATCGAGTCTCTTCCCTACGACCGTCCACGGACGACGATGAACGAGTTCCCGCTGTGTCCCGCGTGTCGAGAGGAGTACGAAGCGCCTGCCAACCGACGGTATCACGCCCAGACGACGGCGTGTCCGGCCTGCGGGCCGACCCTCTCGTTGCTCGACTCTGCGGGTCGAGAACGCGTCTCCGGTGTCGATGCAATCACTGACACAGCGACCATTCTCGACGAAGGTGGTCTGGTCGCCATCCGTGGCGTCGGCGGGACACACCTCGTCTGTGTCGCAACTGAGACGGACGTCGTCGAGCGGTTGCGTGACCTGACTGGTCGGCCCGCGAAGCCGTTCGCGGTGATGGCCCCCTCGCTCGACGTTGTGGAAACGTTCGCGACCGTGACCGAGCGAGAGCGTGACCTGTTGACAGACGTTCGGCGGCCGATTCTCGCACTCGAAGCGAACAGAGAGAGGGCTTCAGAGACCGACGAGGAGTGGCTGGACGTCGTTGCACCCGGTCTGCACACAGTCGGTGTCATGTTGCCCTACGCTGGTTTGCACCACCTGCTGTTCGACCACTTCGAACGCCCGCTGGTGATGACAAGCGCGAATCTCCCGGGACAGCCGATGGCGACGACAGTAGTGACACTCTACGACGACCTCGGTGAGATTATCGACGCCGCGCTCGTCCACGACCGGGAGATCCTCGCCCGGTGTGACGACAGTGTCCTCCGGCTGGTCGACGGCGACTGTCGATTTCTCCGGCGGTCGCGCGGATGGGTTCCCAGACCACTTCCACGAAGAGATGACGACCCGTCTGTGCTTGCGCTCGGTGCCGAGTTCGACGCTGTCGTGGCGCTTGCCCGTGACGACGAGGTGTTCCCCTCACAGCATCTTGGCGACATCGACGGGCCCCGGACAGCGCAGTTTCTCCGCGAGACGGTCGACCACCTCCTCGAACTGTTCGGAGCTGATCCGACCGTCGTCGCGTGTGACAGCCATCCCGCGTTCGTCACGACCAGGTTAGCAAACCGTTTTGCCGAACAGGAGTACTACGGCATCGAACACCTCGAACGCGTCCAGCATCACCATGCACACGCGGCAGGACTGCTCGCCGAACACGGTCTCGACCGGAGCGTTGTCGTCACCGCGGACGGGACTGGATACGGGAGCGACGGCACCGTCTGGGGTGGCGAGGTGCTCGACACCAGGCGAGAGTCGTTCGACCGTGTCGGCGGACTCGATACGTTCAGACTGCCCGGTGGAGAAGCCGCTGTTCGAAAGCCGGGTCGCATCCTCGCCAGTCTGCTCGAAGACCGCCCGGGGCTCGATTCGTTGCTTGCCGACGCCACGTCGCTGGACGAGACAGAGAGGAAACTGCTTCGACAGAGTCTCACAGCCGGGACGAACGCCCCCAGAACCACGAGCGCCGGTCGATTCCTCGACGCGGTGAGTGCACTGCTCGGTATCTGTACGCACCGACGGTATCAGGGAGAACCCGCGCTTCGACTGGAAGCAGCAGCAACAGGCACCGAACCGCTCGAGATCTCCATTCCGTACACGAAACGCGGCGACCAGCAGGTCGTCGACGTTCGGGAACTCATCCACCAACTCGACGAGCTTCATCAGGAGTATCCGCCAGCACGGGTGGCTGCGACTGCACAGACTGCACTCGGATGCGGACTCGCGACACTCGCGGTGAACGCAGCCGAAGACAGCGGGGTCGAGACAGTCGGATTCACCGGGGGTGTTGCCTACAACGACGCAATCTCCCGAACCGTCCGGGAGACCGTCGAGACAGCAGGGCTCACGTACGTCTCACCGGAACAGGTTCCACCAGGTGACGCTGGTATCGCATACGGACAGGCGATTGTCGCGACCGCGAGACGTTCCTGATGGGCGAACAGTCCCGCGATTGTCGTTGCCGGCATCCGGACGAGAATGGTGTCGTCCACGACGGACTTAACATCGAGTGGTTTGTACACACGCGATAACGCGAGTGTCCCATGAGCTTCGACCACGAGTTTCTCGTCGACATCCTCGGCGAGACCGGTGTTTCGACTGCGTCGGAGACACGTCTCGAACACAGCGGCGACTGGGCGACACACTCGGAGTGGGTGACGCGCGAACCAGTCGAACCCGATGTCGTGGTCTATCCGGAGACGACCGACGAGGTCGCGTCCGT
>PUMG01000007.1 GCA_003551265.1 Halovenus sp. | reverse complement strand
CTATCGGCTACGTCGAGCAGGCGGTCAAGCAGGCCAGAGATGCTGCAGACGCCCCAGGTGCTGGGTTTGCACTCACAGTCGAGAGTGACATTCCGCTGGGTGCTGGGCTGGGTTCGTCGGCCGCAGTCGTCGTCGCTGCAATCGACGCAGCGACACGCGTACTCGGTGTCGAACTTCCTCGCGAGGAGATTGCTGAGCGGGCGTATCAGGTAGAGTACGCCGTCCAGGACGGACAGGCCTCACGAGCGGATACGTTCTGTTCGACGATGGGTGGGGCGGTCAGAGTCGAAGGGAAGACCAGCCAGAAGATAGCCGCACCCGACCTGCCGTTCGTCATCGGATACGACGGCGGTGCAGGCGATACAGGTGTGCTCGTCGCGGGTGTCCGCGAACTCCGCGAGCGCTACGACTTCGCAGCGGACACCGTCGAAACGGTCGGTGATATCGTCAGAAACGGTGAGCGCGCACTCGCAGACGGGAACCTGGAAGAGATCGGTCGTCTCATGAACTTCAACCACGGGCTGCTTTCAGCGCTCGGAGTTTCCTCGCGGTCGCTGGATTCGATGGTCTGGGCGGCCCGCGACGCCGGTGCACTCGGTGCGAAACTGACCGGTGCGGGCGGTGGTGGCTGTATCGTCGCGCTGGATGAGACCCCGGAGACGCTGACAGCCCTCGAGTACACACCAGGGTGTGAAGAGGCATTCCGTACAGAACTCGACACCGACGGCGTGCGCGTCGAATCTGGGTGACCGTGAGTGCTGACCGTACTCAAACTCGGCGGGAGCGTCATCACACACAAAGACGAGCCAGAGACCGTCGACGAGGAATCACTCGCCAAGACATGTGAGGTGATTGCATCGTTTCTTGCTCAAGAGGAGAGCGAACAGAACAGCGGACGACGACACCAGCTAGTGCTCGTCCACGGCGGAGGGAGTTTCGGCCATCACCATGCGTCCGGACACGGGGTCACCAGCACCGAAGGAACGGAAGATGCACAGGTTCTCACAGCGATTCACCGGGCGATGGGTCGGCTGAACGACGTCGTTCTCGATGCGCTTCACGACCAGGGAGTCCCAGCGCTCCCTGTTCGGCCGCTTTCGATGGCCCGCCGGGACAAAGCAGGTCTCTCGTTTCCTGCTGACCAGTTCGAGGCGATGCTCTCGGAGGGATTCGTTCCGGTGACACACGGTGACGTCGTTGTCGACACGGACGTGGGTGGGACCGTCCTCAGCGGAGACGATATCGTCGTCTCACTTGCGGAGTCGCTTGCTGCCGACCGGGTCGGCCTGTGTTCGACAGTTCCAGGCGTACTCGACGAATCTGGGGCGGTCGTCCCGGCCATCGATTCATACGAGGAGGTTGCGTCGATACTCGGAGAGAGTGAGTCGACCGATGTCACGGGAGGGATGGCACACAAAATTCGACAGTTGCTCCAACTCGACGTCCCCGCGAGCGTCTTCGATATCGACAGTCTCGAACGGTTCCTGCAGGACGAGCGCGCAGGAACGGTCGTTCGTGGATAGTAGGAAATCAGGCTTGCAGAACGAGCGCGGCGCTCCGCGCTAGCGGAGCATAGCGTGAGTGGTAATGATGTTCAACGCACACAAACCGCGAGCGAAGCGAGCGGTGAGTGTGTCATGGGGAATTTATTTACTCTCGGTTACCGATGCAACGTGTATGGCAACCGTCCCGGTCGTCGACAGTCTCAAGTACGGACTCCAGCTGTTCGGGTATCTGCTCGGAATCGTCGTCATCGGGGGTGGCGGCATGGTGCTTGGAGGGCTTATTGCGGCCAACGAGTTGACTGATGGACTCACAGCGTCCCCAGAGGTGTTCGGTGGCATCGTTCTCGCAGGTCTCGGGACCGTCATCTGGTTCATGGGGATGTTCGGTCTCTCCTACAAACTCATCGCCGATGCAACCCGTTGGGGTGTCGCATCGGGGACCGATTCACTCTCTGTGACCGTGCCAGAGCGGTCTGGGATGCCCGCAGAACGAACAGAGCCACAGGAAGGTGTCCCCTCAGATTCATCAGCCGAAAAAGCGCTGGCTGAATCCCGTGGTGGTGAACCCACGGCAACCGCACCGCTTGGACCATCACCGGGTGAACAGGTCTCCCCGCGTTCTGGACCAGCAGTTCCCGGTGCTGCTGACGTCCCCGACAGACCTCCGTCAGAAACAGAGCCGCAATCAACCAGCGTACCGGCGACGACATCCGACGACTCAGACCCACCGGAACGGCAAGAACAGACTACAGCAGACCCACCGGAACCCACGGCAGAAGAGATTGCGTTCGGATCTGGGAGGGATGGTGACGCAGTCACGAATCAAACAGAGACAGAAGAGAGTCAGCCAGCAACAACGACCGACCAGGAATCACAGAGAGAGGGAACGCTCCCGCCCTACGAGTCAATAGCCGAGTCGACCGAAGACGAAACACGACAGCCATCTGTTGACGAGCTATTCAACCAGTCCGAAACAGACGAACCCGAGTCCCCAGCAGAAGGAAGGGAGACAGACAAGACGAACGTCTCGGCAGGTGGGGACGAGGCAGACGAATCTGAGGACTCGACGGAAGACGACGAGACAGCGGAACCGGATGTCTCGGCTGAAGACGACAAGACGGATCCGCTGTCTGACCCAGTTGATGACGAACAGTGAGAATCTGCCAAAGGTTCCCTCCGACACCATAACCAACGTTCTTTTAAGGGTTGCCGTAAGAGCTAGAGATATCCGAGCGAACGGTCGCCCCGGGGAATCACGGGCGACCGGCGCGCCGCCGGACGACGACACGCTGGCTTTCGAGCCCGCGTCTCAGACGGCGGCCGACCGACAGAGTCGGGACCACAGACGGTCGGAGAGACGGCCGTCGTCGCAGGTCGCCGGTCCCTACCGGGCAACGGCCACCTCGGCGTGATACGATGGAAATCGAAATCGCAACAATCGGCGGTTACGAAGAGGTGGGACGCCAGATGACGGCAGTCCGTGCGGACGACGACGTCGTCATCTTCGACATGGGCCTCAACCTCTCGAAGGTACTGATTCACGACAACGTCGAAACCGAGCGGATGCACTCGCTCGACCTCATCGACATGGGCGCAATTCCCGACGACCGGGTGATGTCCGACCTCGAAGGCGACGTTAAAGCAATCGTCCCGACACACGGTCACCTCGACCACATCGGCGCAATCTCGAAACTCGCTCACCGCTACGACGCACCAATCGTAGCGACGCCGTTCACCATCGAACTGGTGAAACAGCAGATTCAGAGCGAGGAGAAATTCGGTGTCCAGAACGACCTCGTCAAGATGGACCCTGGCGACACGATGCGAATTGGCGACCAGAGCGAACTGGAGTTCGTCAACGTGACCCACTCGATTATCGACGCCATCAACCCCGTGTTGCACACCCCCGAGGGTGCAATCGTTTACGGACTGGACAAGCGTATCGACCACACGCCGGTCATTGGTGACCCGATCGACATGAAGCGCTTCCGTGAGATCGGTCGCGAAGGAAACGGTGTCCTGTGTTACATCGAGGACTGTACGAACGCTGGCAAGAAGGGACGGACCCCGAGCGAAGCAGTCGCCCGCCGTCACCTCAAGGACGTGATGCAGAGCATCGAAGACTACGACGGCGGTATCGTGGCGACGACGTTCTCCTCACACATCGCACGTGTGAAGTCGCTGGTCGAGTTCGCTGACGACATCGGTCGCAAGCCCGTGTTGCTCGGTCGCTCGATGGAGAAGTACTCCGGCACAGCGGAGCGTCTCGGCTTCGTCGAATTCCCGGAGGACCTCGGGATGTACGGTCACCGCAAGTCCGTGGACCGGACGTTCAAGCGCGTGATGAACGAGGGCAAGGAGAACTTCCTCCCAATCGTCACGGGTCACCAGGGTGAACCACGCGCGATGTTGACCCGGATGGGTCGTGGCGAGACGCCGTACGAACTCGACGACGGGGACAAGGTCATCTTCTCGGCACGGGTGATTCCAGAGCCGACAAACGAGGGGCAGCGCTACCAGTCCGAGACGCTGCTTCAGATGCAAGGGGCACGGATTTACGACGACATTCACGTCTCGGGCCACCTCAACACAGAGGGGCACTACCAGATGCTCGACGCGCTCCAGCCACAGCACATCATCCCTGCTCACCAGAACATGAAAGGGTTCGCCCCGTACGTCGAACTCGCGAGCAGCGAGGGGTACAAACTGGACCGTGACATTCACGTCACCCGCAACGGCCACATGGTACAGCTAGTCGAGTGAGCATGACGAGACAGCAGGCAATCGAAGAGACTATCGCGCGGTGTCGACGCCGGGTCAACCAGGCCATCGAGGAGGATCTCCCGATAAAACACCCGGAGCGGCTGTACGAGGCATCCCGGTATCTACTCGACGCTGGCGGAAAGCGACTACGTCCGACCATGCTCTTGCTCTCTGCTGATTCACTCGCTGACGTCGACCCCGGCTCGCAGGAGTATCGCCAGTTCCCGACACCAGATGGGAGAGATGTGGACGTCCTGTCAGCAGCGGTCAGCATCGAAATTATTCAGTCGTTCACGCTGATTCACGACGACATCATGGACGACGACGACGTCAGGCGTGGCGTTCGGGCAGTTCACCGGGAGTACGACCTCTCGACAGCGATTCTCGCCGGTGATACGCTCTACTCCAAGGCGTTCGAGAACATCCTCCATACGGGCGCACCACCGGACCGCTCAGTCCGTGCGCTCGCAGAGCTTGCGACGACCTGCACTGAAATCTGTGAGGGACAGGCGCTCGACATCGAGTTCGAAACCAGAGAGGACGTGACCCCTGAAGAGTACACGGAGATGGTCGAGTTGAAGACGGCCGTGCTCTACGCTGCGGCCGCAAGTGTGCCTGCAATCGTCCTCGGCTACAACGATGCAGTCGACTCGCTGCACAGTTACGGACTCGACGTCGGTCGCGCATTCCAGATTCAGGACGACTTGCTCGACCTGACGACTCCGACCGGGAAACTCGGGAAACAGCGTGGGAGCGACCTCGTCGAGAACAAACAGACCCTCATTACGGTTCACGCGCGCAACCAGGGTGTCGATGTCGACAACCTCGTCGATACGGACTCGGTCGAAGCAGTCTCAGAGAAAGAAATCGAGCAGGCCGTCGAGGTGCTCGAAGCGTCAGGAAGCATCGAATACGCCCGCGAGACGGCACAGGAGTACGTCCAGAGCGGCAAGAAACACCTCGAAGTGCTCCCGGACAACGAGGCCCGCGACAGGCTGTGTGACATCGCGGACTATCTCGTCGAGCGCGAGTACTGATTCGTGGGAACGGCCGCCCCGTTTTATTACCGTTCAGCGTGAAGGAGGACCTGTACAATGGACGCCAAAACACTACAGTCAGAACTCGAAGAGGCAGGCGAACTGATGGTGGCTGTCGAGGAGATAGATGCACCGCTCGAACTACACCTCCACGACACAGAAATCGGGGACGATTCGGTGACGCTACAGCTATCCGACGGCACGCTCAGTTTCAGACTCGACGCCGTAACTGCACACTGGAAACACTACCACTCGCTGGCGGATTACGCGCTAGAGTAGCTAACTTGCGCCGTTGAGGTGAACGAGCGATGACGACATGGGACGAACGATTTCGAACGGGGGAGTATCCGACAGACCCGGACCCTTCACCAGTTCTGTGCCACTATATTGATGAGTTTCCCGGCGATCGGGCGCTCGACATCGCGACTGGAACGGGTCGGAACGCGCTGTTTCTGGCCGAGGCAGGCTACGACGTTGACGCGGTCGACAAATCTCGAGAGGGACTGCAGATCACCCGTGAGCTGGCGGCCGATCGAGGAATCGACAACCGATTGAACCTCGTCCAGGCCGACCTCACGACGTACGCGTTCCCTGTCGAACGCTACGATGTCGTGACCATCAGCTACTACCGTGCACTCGACCGGTTTCCCGACATCAAAGAGGCAATTCGTCCCGGTGGATACCTGTTCGTCGAGCACCATCTCCGGTCGATAGAGTCCACGCCGTCAGGACCGAGTGACGATCGGTACCGCTTCGGTGCGAACGAACTTCTGCGTGCGTGTCTCGATCTGACCGTTCTGTACTACGACGAGTCCACCGAAGAGCGTCCGGACGACAGGCGCCGGGCGAGTGCACGCATTGTCGCCCGGAAAACCACCGGGACGAGACAATCGTATCCCCGACGCTGGCGAGAGTGAACGCTCGACTTCTGGTGCGAACTTTTACATATGAAGGTGATTATATGTATATCGCTCATGGGTAGAGGATTGTTGGTGAAATCATAGCGCAGTTCTGAGGATGATTTTGAGTGCTTCGTCGCCGGGTTTGCGGCGAACACGCTTCCGAAGTTGAAGTGCTCTGAGGTAGGGCGTGAGTTTGTCTTTGG
>PUMG01000072.1 GCA_003551265.1 Halovenus sp. | reverse complement strand
GGGTGCCATCTTCTGTCTCAACCCTCTCGGAACCGAAGGAGCGATGCTCTCACAGCTGGTCCTCGCAGATACCTCTGCTCGAACGTTTGTTCACGCCCGCTTGCTCGCCGGAATTGGCACTGGTTTCGTCCTCGTCGTTGCCGGCCTCTCCGTGTTTGCAGTCACTGCTGGCAGAATACTCGGTCCGCTCGAACCGCTGTTCGCCCCGCAACTGGTCGTGCTGGTCAGCGGGTTTCTCCTTGCACTCGTGGTTCTGAGCAGTTCGTTCGCGCTCGGTATCGGCTCCGCGCTGCCGAAGTTCGAGACTATCGAGGTGTTCGACAGCATCGAGACGCTTGCTCCCTCAGTCGTCGCGGCGCTGGTCCACGGCGGACTCACGCTCTTTCTGATGGTGTTCTCGATAGCCGTTGCGTTTCTCGCGGGCAGTCCGGAATCACCGCTGTCGACACCTGCTCGTCTGGGAACGGTCGCGCTGTTCGCCGCCTTCCTGGTCGTCCTCGCTGATGGCTCGCGCCGGTACGCAATCACTCGGCTGGGTGGATACGGCCGTGACAGACACCGTCCTGACCGACTGTTCGTCGTCTACGCCGCCGTGGCACTCGCCGCTCTCTCGTTCGCCATCGGACAGTCTCTGGGTCTCTCGGTTGCATTTCTCGCTGGACAGAACTGGTCACTCGAAGTGCTCCTGCCAGTGCTGTTCGTTATCGAGTATCTGGGGTACGTCCTGGTGGCGGTGGGCTTTCTTTACGCCACCCGACGAGGAGTTGCCTATCTCGACCTCGACGCTCCGTCAGCCCGAGACGCTGGCATCGTCGTCGCCGGTGTGCTTGTCTCGCTCGCGGTCTGGGCTGCTGGGCTGGTAGTCATCTCTGGACTGGGTCTCCCCGCCGCAGACCACACGCTGTTTCGTGCTGAAGAAGCCGACCCGCGACTGTTGCTCGCGCTCGTTCCCTTGCTGTTGTTCGTCAACGGCCCGGTCGAGGAACTGCTGTATCGCAACGTCATCCAGAAGTACCTCCAGGAGTCGTTCTCGACGACAATTGCGGTCGTGCTGGCGAGTCTCATCTTCGCGCTCGTCCACGTTCCAGCGTACCTGACGGCTGACCTGCTCGCGATAGCTGTCACCCTCGGATTGTTGTTCGTTCTCTCGTGTCTGTGGGGGTATATTTACGCCCGAACTGGAAGTCTGTTCGTCGTCGCCGCAATCCACGGACTGTACAACGCGATACTCGTTGCTGGCGTGTACGTTCAACTCGCGTGACGGACTGACTGGCGGGAGAAATGCCGCGGATGTTCGTCCGAGAGTATGTTGCACGAAGCAAAATGGGTATGGTGGTGTATCATCTACACTCGGTCAGTCATGAACACAATCGGTATTATCGGCTGTGGACATATGGGTAGTGCGCTGGCTCGTGGACTGGTCCGGGCAGGATACACGGATATAACCGTCTGTGACGTGAACCCGAGAGCACTCGGGACAATCGCGTCGCTGGATGTCACGACGTCGACCGACCCGGCAGCTGCCAGCGAGGCTGACGTCGTCTTCGTGGTCGTCAAACCTGACGTCGTCAAGACGGTGGTGAGTGAACTCGACCTCTCGCCGTCACAGACGCTCGTCTTCATCGCCGCCGGTGTCTCGACGGAGTTCGTCGAGCGCTACACCGAAGCGGCCGTGGTTCGACTGATGCCGAATCTCGCGGCGGAGTGGGGGCTGATGGCCGCCGCGATGACTGGCGACGGTATCGACAATGAACTGCGGGAGTTACTCTCGAACGTGGGTATCGCAGTCGAAGTCAACGAACGGAACATGCATACTGCGACTGCGGTCAACGGGAGCGCGCCCGCGTTCGCATTCTACGTCATCAAGGCGCTGGTGGAGGCAGGAATCGAGGGCGGATTCGACCCTGACGACGCCGAAGTACTCGCCGCACAGACGTTCAAAGGGGCAGCAGAGATTGTTCTCCAGTCGGATGCGAACCTCGACGAGTTGATAGACGCCGTCTGTACGCCGGGCGGCACGACCATCGAAGGGATGGCCGTTCTGCGTGAACACGAGGTTGAGGAGGCGATGATGGAGGCGGTTGATGCGACCGCAGAGCGAGCGGCCGAACTCTCGAAAGAGGTCGCAAATGAGTGACGTCGAACTCGACACAGTCGAGGAGGCACGACAGCGCGCAGCCTCGGCAAAACGGGTCGTGGTCAAAGCCGGGACGAACTCGCTCACTGACGATGACTCACATCTCGACGATGACAAAGTGAACGCGCTCGTCGACGACGTAATGACGATGGTCGAACGCGACATCGACGTACTTCTGGTCTCGTCTGGAGCGATTGGTGCAGGTATCGGTCGCGTCGGCTACACACACGACAGCGTCGAGGAGTCACAGGCGCTGTCGACCGTCGGTCAGCCACATCTCATCCGCCGGTACACCGAGAGCTTCGAGCGCTACGACCGGAAAGCCGCCCAGTTGCTGTTGACACAGCAAGACCTCGAACACCCGCGACGATTCAGGAACGTTCAGAACACTATCGAGACGCTGCTCTCCTGGGACATCGTTCCGATTATCAACGAGAACGACGCCGTCGCGACGAGCGAGATTCAGATTGGGGACAACGACATGCTCTCGGCCTCGGTTGCGCTCGGACTCGACGCTGACTTACTCGTCACGCTCACAGACGTCAACGGCGTCTACACGGGCAACCCAAAGACCGACCCCGACGCCGAACTGGTCGAGGTCGTCGGCACGAACTACGACGAGATTCACGAGTTAATCGACCAGAGTGCACGAGCGACCTTCGGCGGCATCCGAACGAAAGTCGAAGGAGCACGGCGGGTGAGCGAACAGGGAATACCCGCAGTTATCGCCAACTCTGCAGACGGCGACGTACTCGAAAGAATCGTCACGCTGAAGCCCGTCGGAACGCTGTTTCTCCCTGCCAACGGTGACTCACATGAGTGAACAGACGACCGCCGAGAAAGTCTCGGCTGCCCAGCGTGCTGCATTGCAACTCGCCTCGCGCTCAGACGCCGACAGAGCAGGCGCGCTTCGAGCCATCGCCGACGCAATCGACGACGCTCAGGAAGAGATCCTCGACGCAAACGATACCGACGTCGAGCGTGCTGAAGAACTGCTGGAGGCTGGCGAGTACTCACAGGTGCTGGTCGACCGTCTCGAACTGACACCGACGAAACTGCAGAGCATCGTCGACATGGTACACAGCGTTGCCGACCAGCGCGACCCGCTGGGACGGACGCTCGCCGCCAGACGTCTCGACGAGGGTCTGACGCTCTCCAAACGAAGCGTTCCACTCGGCGTCGTCGGGTCCATCTTCGAGTCGCGTCCCGACGCACTCGTCCAGATTGCGTCGCTCTGTCTCCGGTCGGGGAATGCGGTCATCCTGAAAGGCGGAAGTGAGGCGAGCAAGACGAACCGTGTCCTGTTCGAGCACATTCGCGAGGCGAGTGCAGAGATGCCCGATGGGTGGGTACAGCTCATCGAAGCACGGGCTGATGTCGACGAGTTGCTCGGCATGGATGACAAGATCGACCTCGTGATGCCACGTGGGAGCTCAGCGTTCGTCCGCTACATCCAGGACAACACGAGCATTCCTGTGCTCGGCCACGCCGAGGGTATCTGTCACGTCTACGTCGACGCAGAAAGCGACCTGTCGATGGCTGTCGACATCGCCTACGACGCGAAGGTGCAGTATCCGGCTGTGTGCAACGCAGTTGAGACGCTACTGGTACACGAGGCGGTTGCTGCGGAGTTCCTGCCTGTGATTGCCGAACGCTACGAAGATGCGGGCGTGGAGATACGAGGTGACGAACGTACCAGAGACATCATCGATGCAGAAACTGCCACAGCTGAAGACTGGAAGACGGAGTACGGCGACCTCGTGGTTTCGATACGGGTCGTCGACTCACTCGCTTCGGCGGTCGAACACATCACCACCCACGGTTCGAAACACACCGAGTCGATAGTAACCGACAGCGACGACCGTGCACAGCGGTTCATGCGCAGTCTGGACTCTTCGAGCGTCATGCACAACGCCTCGACCCGCTTCAGTGACGGGTACCGCTACGGCCTGGGTGCAGAAGTCGGCATCAGCACCGGCAAGATACACGCGAGAGGACCGGTCGGTCTCGACGGACTCACCACCTACCAGTTCTCCCTCGAAGGTGACGGCCACCTTGTCGACACCTACGCCGGTGCTGACGCGAAACCGTTCCTCCACGAAGAACTCGAACCGGAATCTGAGTAGCTTCCGTCGACCGGTATCGAGGGAGTATCGGACCTGTTCAGCAATTCTCGCCACAGCTCTGGAGCTGTTTTCTCATCTTGACGTGTGGTATCCCGGCCTCGTCGAAGACATCGCTGACGGTTTCGTATCCGAGTCGTTCGTAGAACGCTTCGACTGCGGTCTGTGCGTGTAGCAGGACCTGCTGACAGGGCTGTTCGCTCGCGTGCGCTTCGGCTGCTTCCATCAGCTGTTGCCCGAACCCCTGTCTCCGGTACCGTTTTACAACGGCGACGCGTTCGACTTTCGCCACCGCTGCGTCGGGAAAGCGAACACGAAGCGTCCCGACTGGCTCGTTTTCGAGATAGCTGACGAAGTGGGTGGCCGATTCGTCTTTGCCGTCGAACTCCTCACCAGTGTCGACGCCTTGCTCTTCGATGAACACGTCGTGGCGGACTGCGAATGCGTCTGTGAGGTCGCCATCACCCGAAATTTGCCGAATCGTCGTCATTCGGGACTGTAGTTCGGTGCTTCGTCGGTGATGACGACGTCGTGTGGGTGGCCCTCTTGCTGACCTGCCGGAGAGACCCGGACGAACTCGGCGCGCTCTTTGAACTCGGGGATCGAATCAGCACCGACGTAGCCCATGCCCGACTGCATCCCGCCGACGAGCTGGTGCAGCTCGGACTCGAGCGTCCCTTTGTACGGGGTCGCTGCTTCGACCCCTTCCGGGACGAACTCTTCGTCGGTGTCGTCTTTGAAGTAGCGGTCACCACCGCCCGATTTCATCGCGCCGACGCTTCCCATTCCCCGGTACTGCTTGTACTTCTTGCCGTTCATGATGATGACGCGCCCGGGAGCCTCGTCAGTCCCGGCGAAGTACGAGCCGAGCATGATGGCGTCTGCACCGGCCGCGATAGCTTTGATGGCGTCGCCGGAGTAGCGGATGCCGCCGTCGGCTATGACCGGAACCTTGTGCTGGCTGGCGACATCTGCAACCTGAGCGATGGCCGAAATCTGTGGCATCCCTGCCCCCGTCACCACGCGAGTCGTACAGATCGACCCCGGGCCGATGCCGACTTTCACGCCGTCAGCGAAGTCGACGACTGCCGCTGCGGCCTCGCGCGTGCCGATGTTGCCGACGACGACGTCGGCACCGACCTTCGATTTGATGTCGCGGGCACTCTCGATGACGTTGCGGTTGTGTGCGTGCGCGCAGTCGATAAACAGGATGTCTGCGCCAGCGTCGTCGGCAGCCTGTGCGCGGTCGAGTTCGAACGGCCCGACCGCCACACCGACTCGCAGGTGACCTCCCTCGTCGCGCGCAGCCTCGTCGAACTCCCGGCGCTGGAGAATCCCCTGCATCGTCACCAGCCCGACCAGCAGATTCTCCTCGTCGACGACGGGGACGCGCTCTATTTTGTGCTCGTACATCATATCGAACGCCTCGCGGGGGTCGATGTCCTGTGGTGCCGTGATGACCTCGTCCGTCATCGCCTCGCTGACCGGGTCACTCTCTCCCACTTCCAGGTGAGGCCGGACGTCGGTCGAGGAGATGATTCCGAGTACCTCGCCGTTCGTGTTGATGACCGGTGCGCCCCCGACGCCCTCTCGTTCCATCCGGCTGTCTGCCTCGCGGACGCTCATCTCCGGGTCGACCGTGACGACCTCTTCGAGCGGAATGATGAGTTCGTCGGCTCGCTTGACGCGGTCTATCTCCTCGACCATCTGGTCGATGCTCATGTTACGGTGCAACACGCCAAGTCCGCCGTGGCGGGCCATCGCAATCGCCATGTTGCTCTCGGTGACGGTGTCCATCGCTGCTGAAAGGACAGGAACTGTCAGCTCGACGCTTGTCGAGACTCTGGTTGCCGTACTCGCCTCATCCGGCTCGACGCTACTTTCTTTCGGTCGAAGCAACACGTCGTCGAATGTCAGCGCCTCCTCAACGCGGAGTTTCTCCGAGAAGGAGTCGAAATCGTTCGCCATGTAAACCGTCTAACGTGGGATTTGAAAAGCATTGCGAGACGCCGATTCGCTCCATGTAGTTTCGTGCTACCCGAGCAGATACCTGAGTTTCGGATACCGCTCGACGAGCGCGACCCCACCGATTTCGAGCTGTTCGATGTAGCGGTCTGCGCCGAGGACTCTACCGGCGGCGAACGCCCCCAGCGCGAGGGACATCACGGCGTAGATGAGCGTCGAGTCGAACAGCGCGAGCC
>PUMG01000087.1 GCA_003551265.1 Halovenus sp. | reverse complement strand
GACTGTTCCGGCGTCCTCACGAACGCAATGAGTGAGGGCTCGGAAGACGGACTGTTCCGGCGTCCTCACGAACGCAATGAGTGAGGGCTCGGAAGAGGAACTCTTCCGGCGGATTCGAACCACGGTCACAGCGGAGCTGTTCCCTGATTCGAATCCGGTGGGCTATTCGCTGCTCGCGTGCTCGCTCGCAGCAGAATAGCCCCGGGCGGATTCGAACCGCCGTCAG
Organism: Halovenus sp.; assembly: GCA_003551265.1. Taxonomy (GTDB): domain Archaea; phylum Halobacteriota; class Halobacteria; order Halobacteriales; family Haloarculaceae; genus Halovenus. The sequence continues at coordinate 6,257 of PUMG01000087.1, read as the reverse complement.
CGGCTGTCCTCCACAGACGGAATCACCGAACGTGTCCAAAGGCCGCTATGATTGGCCGCTACACCACGGGGCTTCGAGCAATTGTATCCGTTGCATGTACAAGTACATTACTTTCCACCGAAGACATCCACCGCAATCCCGCAAAAACGACCACTACGATTCGGACTCGAACTCCTCAAGAACTGCCTCGATATCGTCGGCGACCCTGTCCGAATCGACATACTCACCCCGGTACACCCGCTCGACGACTCCATCTGGGTTGACCAGCCACGTGATGACCATGTGGTTAAAGTCGTATCCCTCCATCCGGTCGCTCTCGTCCGTTCGCTCGTAGTCGACGCCGATCTGGTCGACGACTACATCGGCTGCTTCCTCCGCGGTTTCCGGTCGCAGATAGTGCCAGTTCCCCACGTTGAGGTCCACACCAACGTCGTTCGCGTTGGTTTCGAGGTGGTCGGCGTCGTCGCGCTCCGGGTCGAACGTTATCGCCAGAAACGAGGTTTCGTCCGCGAACCCACGAACGACCGTCTCCGCCTGCACACCAGCGAGTTGATTGAGGAGGATACCACACTCGGCTGGACACGATGCGAAAAACGTCGTCACGACCGAGACTGTGTCCAACTCGCCCGTATTGATGATGGTGTCGCCCGTCGCGTCGGGCAGTTCGAACGTCGGGAAAGACTCACCGTAGGCGGGATAGGCCAGGTCCTCGCTCTCGGCCAACTGGTCGTCGGGCTCCGAGAGGACCACGCCTTCGGGCGTCGACTCGAACAGTCCACCCAGACATCCTGCCGTCGCTGCTGTGCCAGCGGCTCCGAGTGCCAGCAAGTACGAACGTCGTTCCATACGTGTGCTTGGAAAAGTACCGCCATAACGCGATTGGTGCATGCGTCGAAACACGCAGTCTGCAATCACAGCGACAGTGCTAACACGATTGTCAGAACGACCGCCAGCACCAGCACTGTGAGTCCAATTCCAGCCCGGAGATACAGCCGAGAGTGCTGTCCACCGTCCGGCGTAGCTGACTCCTCGACGAACGCTGGACGCAGCGACCGTGGAAGCTTTCGGGAAACCCGTTCGACGGTCGCGACCGGGTTCGACCCGACCCAGTAACAGACCCGGACGAACCGGATACCGGCGCGGTCGATAGCCCCGTACGTCTCCGTCACCGCATAGACACCCGCTTTCCCGCTGTAGAACACCAGCGGGTTGAGAACGAGGTCGATATCCCGGACATCACCGATTCGGTAGAGAAGTCGCCGAACCACCGGGAAGGAGACGACGCTGATGGTCGCCAGAACTGCGGCATCCAGCAGGTGACCGGTGCTGTAGGGGTCGAGGTCGGCAACCACGAGCCCGTAGTCGGTGAGCGCAATTCCAGTGACTGTCTGCCAGGCGCCAGGAACACCAAAGAGCAGACACAGTCCACCAACAGAGAGCATCGCCGCGGTCTGACCGTTCGTCGCGTCCGTGACCATGCCGTCGTACTCGCCGTGTAAGAACGTGTAGAAGCCGAGTTTGATGAACGAGAGGAACGTCCCGATTGCGCCGATGAACAGCAACCAGTAGACAATCTCGTTCCCGCCAGCGAAGTACGAGGCGTCGGCGGCGTCGAGAATCATCCCCTTGCTGATGAAGCCGTTGAACGGCGGCACGGCCGTAATCGAGAGCGCACCGAGTGCGAACGCTCCGGCGGTGATGGGCATCTTTCGCCAGAGTCCGCCGAGTTCGTAGAGGTCGTTGATACCCGTCCGGTAGACAACGACACCACAGGCCATGAACAACAGCGCCTTGAACAGGATGTTGTTGAACGCGTGCATCATCGACCCGACTGCGCCAATGTCGCCCGACGCAGCGACCAGTCCGATACCCGCGGTCATGTAGCCGACCTGTGCCATGATGTGATACGAGAGCAGCGCGCGCATGTCGTGCTGGAGCAGCGCGAAGACGACGCCGTAGACAGCCATCCCTCCGCCCATGTACGCCAGCAACATCGAGCCGTCGGGGAACGCCTGTAACAGCACGTACGCACCCGTCTTGGTGGTGAACACCGACAGGAACACCGAGGCCGCGATGTGCGGGCGTGGATAGGTGTCCGGAAGCCACGTGTGCAACCCGATGAAGCCACAGTTGACACCGATGCCGACCGCCGCCAGCACTGCCGGTGCTGTCGCGTCGAGACCGAACGCTGAAAGCGGCGTCACCGTCCCCGCGTCGATACCGCCTTCGAGCCCGAGTCCGCCGCCGGCAGCTAAATGCCAGATGACGGCGAACAGGAAGAGACTCCCGCCGATGCCGTGAGCGAGGGCATACCGGTAGCCCGCTCTGACGGCGTCACCGCCGTGGTGCCAGACCAACAGCGTACTCGTGACCGCCATCAACTCCCACCAGACGATGAGCGTCAGCCAGTCACCCGAAAAGACCAGGCCGGTTGTCGAGGCGACGTACGAGAGCGCGAACGCGGTCATCACGTTCGGCGCGTCGCTGCTGTAGGCGTAGACGACGGCAGCGGTGGCGAGAATGCCAGCCGCGAGCGCGATGAGCCTGGTCAACCCGTCTATCTCGAAGAAGACGACGTCGAAGCCCATGAACTCGACTGCCCAGTGTTCGCCCTCGGGAGCGAACAGCGCAACAGCCAGCACCCAGAGCGTGGCTGTGGCTCCGATTGTGTGGCCGGGAAGCCGGGGGAGGAACACCGCCGCAACCGCCGCGACGAACACGACCAGTGCAGGCGGAACGACCGTCAGGAACTCGAACTCGGTCATATCGCCACCTCCCCGCCAGTGGCGGTTTCGGCGATTTCGACCACCAGGTCGAGAAACGCCAGATTCCCGGGCACGATACCCAGCAACACCGCGCCGATGACGATAACCGTGATGGGCATCAGCATGAGCCACGTACTCTCTTCTCTCGGCGAGGTTCGTCGCCAGCCACCCGGCGGTGCGCCGCCGTGGTGATGGTGGTCGTCGTGGTCGTGTTCCTCATGCTGGCCGTGATCCTCATCGTGGCTGTCGTCGACGGAGTTACCGCCATCGGCGACCTTTTCCACTCCGTCGGTGTGTGCGCCGTCATCGACCGGTTCACCACCGTCGGTGTGTGCCTCCTCTGTGGGTTCGTCGAGGACATCGTAGGAGTGTCGGACACCGCCAACGGGGAACTCAACGAGCGGTTTGGCGTCGTGGGCGTCTTCGCTCTCGAAGAAGGCGGTGTAGACGACCGGCCAGAAGTACGCGACGTTCATGATGCCGGATATGATGAGCGCTGTAGCGAAGATGAACCCGGCCGCAGTGGGTTCACCGATTGCGGCGTCGCCCGTCATCTGGATGGAGCCGACGAGCATGTAGAACTTCGAGACGAAGCCAGCGATGAGCGGAATACCGGCCATACCAGCAGCCGCGATGGCGAAGGCGCTCATCGTCAGCGGCATCCGCTTGCCGATGCCGGCCATCTCCGAGATGTCGTCTGTGTGCGTCTCGACGTGAATCGCTCCCGCACAGAAAAACAGCGTGAGCTTCATGAACGCGTGTGCAGGGATATGGAGCAACCCGCCAGCGACACCCGCAGGGACGAGCAGCGCCACACCCATGATGATGTACGAGAGCTGACTCGCCGTCGAGTACGCGAGTCGACGTTTGAGGTTGTCCTTCCGGAGCGCGATGAACGACGCCATCAGGAAGCTGAAGGCCGCCAGTCCTGCGAGCGCGATGTGCATGTTGAGCTGTGCGGTCAACTCCGGCTCGAAGACGTCGAGAACGACGCGCGAGACGCCGAACGCCCCGGATTTGACGACCGCCACCGCGTGCAACAGCCCGGAGACAGGCGTCGGTGCGACCATCGCGTCGGGAAGCCACGAGTGCAGCGGCATGATGGCCGCCTTCGTCCCGAATCCGAGTGCGAGCATCCCGAACGTGAGTGCGAACAGCAACTCGGGCGCACTCGCCGCTTCGAACGTCGCCCACAGTGGATCGGCAATCTCGCCGAACTCGACTGTTGCAGTGCTCTCGCCTGCCTCGACTCCCTCGACGTCTGCAGGGTCGGCGAGTCCCGTGAGCCAGTACGTCAGCACCGTTCCGCCGAGGACGAGAAAGCCCCCGCCGAAGAAGGTGTACGCGAGGTACTTCCGGCCGGCGGTTCGTGCCTCGTCAGTCTCGTCGTGAGCGACCAGCGGGTACGTGACGATAGAGAGCAACTCGTAGAACAGAAACATCACGATGAGGTTCTCTGCGAAGGCGATACCGAGGGCCGTCGAGAGGCTGGCGGCGAACGCCGCAAAGAACCGGGTCTGGTTGGGTTCGCCAAGCCCGCGCATGTAGCCCGCACAGTAAAACGCCGTGAATATCCAGAGAAAGCTGGCGAGGACGGCGAACAACATTCCGAGCTGGTCGGCCCGGAGAGCGAACTCGATACCGAAGACGAACTCGTCGGTGAGACCGGGCACCATGCCGAGCGACCAGCGGTACTCCCGACCGTCCATGACACCCGGCAGCATGCTGATGACGAGGCCGAACTTGACCAGCGCTGCGAGCACCGACCAGAACTCCCGGACGTTCGGCCGTCGGTACGACGCGACGATGAACGCAACCGCAAGTACGGAGACGAGAACGGCCGCGAGTGGCCGCCAGTCCGCGACGACTTCTGTCATGTTCCCACCTCCGGCGTTGCTTCCTCGACGGCTTCAACCAGCGGCGAAAGCGCCTCCGTGAGTTCTGCGCCCATGAATCCGAGCACGAGCGAGAGAACCGTCGCCACGAGGACGAGCGAGAGCATGCCATACGAGAGTGTACCCGAGCCATCTGCTGCGACTTCGGCGCTGGCCTCTGCGTGAGCGGGTGCGTCCTCGGGCAGATAATCGAAGTACAGCTTCTCCAGCAGACGAGCGACGTACAGCAGCGTCAACAGCGTGCTGGCGAAGATGACGAATACGAGTATCCAGAGTTCGGCCTCGACAGCGCTCACGCCGATGTACCACTTCCCGATGAAACCAACGCTCGGGGGCACACCCACGATGGAGAAGCCGAGAACGGCGACCGCGCCCGAGAGGAACGGTCGCTGTTTCGCCAGCCCTGCATACTCGCTGACAAGTCTCGCACCGCTTCCCGACCGGAACGCACCGGCCGTTGCGAACAACCCGCCTTTGATGATGGCGTGGGCGACGAGGTGGATGACGACGCCGTAGACGGCGAACTCGGCGGCTCTCGTGCCCTGTGCAGCGGGGTGGACAGCGATGCCGACGGCCATGATGATGAGACCGAACTGGGCGACCGAGGAGTACGCGAACATCCGTTTGACCCGGCGTTGCATCGCCGCGAGGACGCTCCCGACGAGTACCGAGAGCGCCGCGAGCGCGAGGAAGACGTTCAGCACGTCCTGATTGCTCGCGCTGGCGGCGAAAAACTCGGGCGTGAAGACGGTCCACGTGATGCGGGCGAACGCGTACGCCGCCGCCGTCGAGACGAGCGCCGAGATGTAGATGGTGACTGCATCTGGTGACTCGGCGTAGGCGTCAGGCTGCCAGGTGTGCAGCGGGTAGATTGCCGCTTTGGTGGCGAGACCGACCGCGATGAAACCGAAGGCAGCCGTGACGAGCGGTTCGGCGTACAGCGCATCATTGACCCACCCTGGCTCACCCGCGAGCACCCGCGAAACGTCGACCATGTTCAGGGTGCCAGTCTGGACGTAGATGTAGCCGACGCCAACGAGGTACAGCGACGCACCCGCCGTCCCGATGACGAGGTACTTCAACGCGGCGACAGCCGACGCGGGCGAGCGTCCCGAGGCGACCAGCGCGTACGTTGCGAGTCCGACGATTTCGAGGAAGACAAACAGGTTGAACAGGTCGCCAGTCATGACGACGCCCATCAACCCACCGGTCAACAGCAGATACCCGCTATAGAAGGCGTTACCGCGTGGCCCAGAACGCCGGGAGTACGCCAGGACAGCGAGCGAGACAGTTGCAATCAGCAGGATGATGAGACCCGAGAGATGGTCCGCGACAAGTTCGATGCCGACGATAAACCCCTCAGTGTCCTGGTCACCCACGGTGACATCCTGTCGGCCGAAGCTGTCACCACCGAGGACGTGGACGACCCGCTGGCCGTCGACGAAGATGGCGACTGCGAGCCACGCTGCCAGCGCTGCTTCGAGTGCGAGAACGACCGCGGCGGTTGCCCAGCCCACCCGCTTTTTGAACAGTCCGAACGCGAGCGGGAGCGTCGCCCCGAGTATCGGGACGGCGATGAGCAGGCCGGGAATGAGCT
>PUMG01000060.1 GCA_003551265.1 Halovenus sp. | reverse complement strand
CCTCGGTGAACTGGTCGTAGCGCTCGTGTGCCAGGTGCTCGTGTTCTTCGAGCGGAACCGGTGTCACGTCCATGGGTTTCGCCCCGTCTGTGGCGTCTCCGGCGTCTCCGTTCCCATCCTCGGCCTCCTCAAAGTACACTCGAGGGTCGAGGTCACCGCGCCGGAGTCGAGTACGAAGTGCTTCGATGACTTCGTACAGTCGGTCGTACTCGGTCTCGGTAGCGTCTTGGATATCGAGCGTTTTCTCGATGCCCGCACGGGTACACAGCTCTTCGCCCCAGAGACCACCGAAGTTGAGCTGGGTGGCGAGCGTCCGGACGACGTCGGTGTCTGATTGGTCCATCCGGGCGACGAAGCCCTCGCGGTCGACGGTCATGGGATTGAACCGGGCACCCGGAAACTCGTAGGGCGAACCGGGGACGACGGTTCGGGATTTGAGGCGGACAGTGTCGAGGCAGTCGACGACCTGACCGACGCCGTCGAGCACCGCCAGATTGCCGTCGCCGAACAGCTCCGCGACAATCGTCGTTCGCACACTGCCACGCTCGAAGTGAATCAGAACGATGCGGTCGAACTCGAACTGCTCGATACCGACAACTTCAGCGTTTTCGAGGCGGTTGCGGAGCATCATCGCGAAGTTCGGCGGCCGCTCCGGTGCGTTCGGCACGCGCTCAGGTCGTGCGACGCGGGTATGTTTCGTATCGCCGAGGTGGATGAGCAACTCGACGCGGCCACGGTCGTAGTGTCGTAACCGCAACCGAACCATGTCGTCGTAGAGATACGCCTTGTCGAGTCGGGCACCCTCGTAGGCGGCGAATTCGCCGACGAACGCCGCAATGTCGACGCTCGTCATCTCCCGCTTTGCGTTCATACCCGCCTTTTTCACACCGGCATCATAGAGGTGTCGCTGCCATCTTGGTCTCTCTTCTCACACGGAGTATCGGACCTGTTCAAACAGTTGTTCGGTCCACTCACTGTGTTACCGAATGTCAGACGATTCCACAAAAATGTTAATGTAAATCACCCCGTGCTGTGGTTATGGATGGGACACGCGCGAGCTCCGACACGAGACGTCAGTCTGTGGTGTGCGTCCAGCAATCTCTGGCACAGGTATTACCGTGGGCGAACGTTCGAGAGGTGAGTGACAAAGCACGGCCACACAGACAGGCCCTCCTCGTCTCAGTCGTTGGGCTCCTGTTTCTGGCCGTGACCGCTCCGAAGTTTCTGCCCATGTGGGGCGTCAAAACGACAGGAACTGGAATCCTCTCACAACTGACGGCCTTCAAGCTCAACACCGATGCCCTCGCTGGGCTGGTTCTCGCAGTCGGCTACCTCAGAGATGCACTCAGGTCGGTCGAGGATGAGACAAAAAGCGTAGAGAAAGAACAAGAAGCCTTCCTCGAGTTTGCAGACAGCGTACGAGCGATTCCCGTTACACACCAACCGGTCACCGGAACGACGACTGCGAACATTACCCACACAGCCTCGAACACACGGGGACTCGAAGAAGTCCGTGAACAGTATCAACAGACCGTTATGTCCCTCCCTGATTACGAGCGTGAGTACGGGGAGTCTCTCAGTGAACATCTCACGGCGGAGTTCGGTCCAGACGTCGCGTCGGTCGTCACCGACGGGCACCAGTTCAACGAGCCGCTCAGGCAGTTGCTCGTCGAGCAGTCTCGTCTGTCCATCGACCAGCGCGAACGACTCCTCGATAGGCTCTCGACAGAGAAGCGTTCGCTCCGTGAGGCACGTTCCGAACTCGAACCAGTCGAGCAGTTCCTCGACGAAGTCGACTCGACTGTACTGCAAGAGCAGTCGGTCACAGAACTCGTTGAAACCGACGAGACGATCAGTACCCACCGCACGCGGTGTCAGTCGCTTCTGGAGCATCGTCAGCAAGAGATACACGCCGGAAACCGACGAGCAGAGAGTGAGGCAGAAACACTGTTGCAGACGTACCTCTACAGAGACCTCGACACGCAGTTTCCGGTGTTACACACCGTGCTCGGATATATCGAGAAACTCGACCGGCGGCGGTCGGCGCTCGTCGAAGAGCTGTGTCAGCGCGTCTAGAACGGTGCCTCGGGAGAGTCCTCTGAAACGACCGACCCGCTTTCGAGCGGCCCCTCCCAGCCAGACAGTCCGTGTTCGAGGCTCTCAACGCGGCCGTCGAAGCCTTCGAAGGAGGTGATGAGGCGTGCTGCCTGTACGCTGGCCTGTCCGTGTGGGCATATTGTGACGACGTGGTCTGCACCGCGTAGCTGTTCGACTTCCTGGGGAAGCGTGCCGAAGGGGATGTTCCTGCTATGGGGAATGTGTTCGCGTCGAAACTCCATCGGGTTGCGGATGTCGACGAGCACGGGTGGCTCGCCCGCTTCGAGCAGCGTTTCGAGCTCCGATGGCGTTATCTCTCCGTCCATACGCTCGATTTATTCGTCACGACCAAAGCTCTGACGCCATCAGTGGTGTGAACGAAAGGGATATACCGATGACAGTCCGACCGAGGACTAGACCGATTCACACCCGAATCGAGAGTACACGATGGTTGACGTTGTAACGGTCGGACTGTTTGTGAGCGCCGTCGGTGCGAGTATGTTCATGGCGTGGACCATCGGTGCGGGCTCTGCTGGTTCGACGCCGTTTGCACCAGCAGTCGGTGCGAACGCCATCTCGGTCATGCGAGCGGGCCTTCTCGTTGGTGTTCTCATCTTCTTCGGCGCGCTCTTACAGGGTGCGAACGTCTCCGAAGCTGTCGGACGCGAGCTAATCGATGGGCTGACGCTCTCGACATCGGCGGCAGCGCTCGCGCTCATCATCGCTGCATCGCTCGTGACTGTCGGGATTTTCACCGGCTACCCCATCGCCACCGCCTTCACAGTGACGGGAGCTGTGATCGGCGTCGGACTGGCGATGGGTGGCGAACCGAACTGGCCGAAGTACACCGAGATTGCGGCGATGTGGACGCTCACTCCCGTCGTCGGCGGCACACTCGCCTACGTCATCGCCAGGCAGCTACAGTCGGACTCGTATCGAGAGGATGTGTTGATTGCGCTCCTGGGCGGTGCTGTCGGCCTGTTGCTCGCCAACATCGAGTTCGCACTGCTCGGTCCCGACGACGAGGCAGCAACGATTGCCCAGTCGGTCGCTTCGATCACCCCCGGTTTCGCACTGGGTGCGTGGCTCCTCACGTCAGCAGTGTTCGCGCTGGCTGGTGGCACAATCGTGTTCGGACGGATGCAGACCAACCCTGTACGTACAGAACAACAGTTCGCGCTGGTGATGGGGGCAATCGTCGCGTTCTCTGCGGGCGGCAGCCAGGTTGGACTCGCGGTCGGTCCACTTCTCCCCCTCCTCGAGGATATCGTTCCGCTTCTCGTCATCCTCTTCGGCGGGGGAATTGGCCTGTTGATCGGGGCGTGGACTGGCGCACCACGGATGATCAAGGCCGTCTCACAGGACTACGCCTCGCTGGGTCCGCGCCGCGCGCTTGCGGCACTCATCCCATCGTTCGCCATTGCCCAGGTCGCAATTCTCTTCGGCGTGCCAGTCTCGTTCAACCAGATTATCGTGAGTGCGGTCACCGGAAGCGGCGCTGCCGCCCAGGTGGGCGAGGGCGTCAGCACAAAGAAAGTCGGATACACGTTCCTGGCGTGGGGTGCATCGTTCGTCGGCGCGCTCGCGATTGGCTAAGGCGCATACCTCGCGGTTCTCACTCTCGTGTGACACTGGCGGCGAAAATCCGGGAATTCTTACCGGGCCGGTATCGGCAGCCAAACGCTTATTCACCGAACACCTCCTATATTTCGTAATGGACGACCGACCGCTGGACACCGACGAGGTTGCCGACATCTACGACGAGTTGTTGAAGACCTACCGCACGCAGTGGGAGTATCAGGGTCACCGGAGCCTCCACCTCGGCTACTACGACGACGACCACACTGAGCCCGGACAGGCAGCGATGAACACGATGCGGGTGCTCTCCGACGCCGCAGGAATTACACAATCAGACCGCGTGCTCAACATCGGCTGTGGGGCAGGCGAGGACTCAGTCTGGAACGCCCGCGCTCACGGCGCGACGGTAATCGGCGTCAACATCAGCGACGAACAGCTCGAAATCGCCCGTGAAAACGCTCGTGCCCACGGCGTCGAAGACCTCACCGACTTTCGATACGACGACTTTCACGAACTCTCGACCGTCGAGGACGACTCCATCGACGTGGTGTGGGGACTCGAAGCGCTCTCACACTCGGCCGACCGGAAGACCGTGCTCGAACAACTCCAGCGGGTGCTGATTGACGACGGCCGAGTCGTCTTTACCGATATCTTCCTCCGACCGGGTACAGAACCGCTCTCGTCAGCGGACGAAAAACGACTGGAACAGATAAACGAGGCGCTCGGAATCAGAGTCGGACCCATCACTGGCTTCGAGGAGGCGCTCGAAGCGAGCGGGTTCACGGACGTGAGGATTCGGAACATGACCGACGGTGTCCTGCCGTCGACGAAGCGCCGTCGGAAGTTCTCGCGTGTTGCACATCCCGTCGGTCGGGTACTGGGGAAAGTCGGAAAGCTCTCTGACGTCCAGATCGAGGCGTTCGAGGCCCACTCAAACATCCACAAACTCGTCACTGACGGGACGATAGGCTACTATCTCATCACGGCAGATACCGAATGAAGCCCGAGCCGGCACCCCTTCCTGTCCGGACCGTCGCGTTCCTGTTCGACCAGTTCGTCGTCGTCACCCTCATCGTCGTGCCAGTTCTCGCGCTGGGCGTGAGTTTCGGCGAGATCGTCTCTCCCGGTGATACCCGGACTGCGGTCTTTCTGGCTCTGAACGCTGGTGCGTTCACGTATCACTTTCTGCTCGAGTGGCTCACCGGGAGGACGCTTGGAAAATCGCTCTTCGGCCTCTCGGTTGTCGTCGACGACGGTGCCTCGCTCGGACTCCGTAGCTCGTTTCTCCGCAATGCACTCCGGGCGATAGATGGCCTCGGTTACTGGAGCGTGGCTATCGTCGTCATCTTCTATCGCGGTGATGGAAAACGAATCGGTGACGTCGTCGGACGAACGCTCGTCATCCGCGAAGAGCGTCGTTTTTAGTCCGTTGTGTCGGGTGTCACGTCGAGCGGTTCCTCCCCTTCTTTGATGGCCTGCGCTTCTCGTTCCATCTTCTCGATGTCGAAGTCGGTCTCGTCCTCTATCTGTCCAAGTATCTCCTCGATGTCGTCGAGACCGAGCAGCTGGCGCGCCTCGTCGTCGAAGTCCAGTGCTTCGAGGACGTGACCGTTCTCTTTGGCGTCGCTCCCCTGCAGATGCTGGCCGTAGCGCGAGACCAGCGACGTGAGTTCCTGTGGGAGGACGAACGTGTTGGAGTCGCCCTTGCCGATCTCTTCGAGCGTGTGCAGTCCCTGTTCGATGACCGCACGCTCGCCCATGGATTCGGACGCCTTCGCCCGGAGGACGGTCGAGATGGCGTCACCCTGCGCTTCGAGAATCTGGCTCTGCTTCTCACCCTGGGCGCGGATGATGTTGGACTGCTTGTCACCCTGGGCCTCCTCGATGGCGCTCCGGCGACTCCCCTGCGCTTCGAGAATCATCGCACGGCGGCGACGCTCTGCGGCCGTCTGTTGTTCCATCGCCCGCTGGACCTCAGCGCTCGGATTCACTTCGCGGACTTCGACGCTCTCGACACGGATTCCCCACTCGTCAGTCGGTTCGTCGAGTTCCGTCCGGATTCGAGCGTTTATCTCTGCACGCTTCGAGAGCGTATCGTCGAGTTCCATGTCACCCAGCACTGCACGGAGCGTGGTCTGGGCGAGGTTCGAGACCGCGAGTTTGTAGTCCTCGACCTCCAAGAACGCCTTTCTGGCATCCATGACGCGGATGTAGACGACGGCGTCGGCGGACACCGGCGAGTTGTCCCGGGTGATCGCCTCCTGCTGTGGAACATCCATCGTCTCTGTCCGCATGTCGAAGGTGTACGTCTTCGAGACAAACGGCGGGATGAACGTGATACCCGGCTCAAGCAGTCGCCGATACTCGCCAAACACTGTCAGTGCTCGTCGCTCGTAGGCGTTGACAATCTCGACCGCCTGCCAGACTGCAATCGCCACTATTGCAAACAGTATCAGTGCAATCACCGCTGGCATCGCCGGCTCAATCTGGAGAACGGTACTCATGAACTCTATAGGGAGCGAGGACGTAAATACCTGTACTCCGAGACAGTTCACTCTCCTTCGTTCACGAGAGCGTGCTGTCCAGCGCCCGTTCGAGGTCCTCCCAGAGGTCCTCGACGTGTTCAATACCGACGCTCGCTCTCACCAGTCCGTCCTCGAACCCGGCTGCGATGCGCTCTTCACGCGGGATTGCAGCGTGGGTCATCGTCGCAGGCTGTTCGATGAGGCTCTCGACGCCCCCGAGGCTCTCTGCCAGCGCGAACACCTCGGTTTCGGCGACGAACGTAGCGGTCTCTTCGAGCGCCCCCGCGAGTTCGAAGCTCATCATGCCGCCGAAGTCGTCCATCTGGCGAGCGGCGAGTTCGTGG
>PUMG01000091.1 GCA_003551265.1 Halovenus sp. | reverse complement strand
TGCTTCGGCGACAGCGTACAGCGAACCCGAGACGAGAACGCAGTCGTCCACACTCGCCGCCTCCAGTGCCTGTTCGAGTCCACCGAGCACTGGCCCTGCTTGCGTCGCGGTTGCTTCCATCTCCCGGTCGAAGACGGCAGCGAGTACCTCCGAGTCGGCCGCACGAGAGACGTCGGGTTCAGTGAGAAACACCGACGAGGCGGTGGGAAGCGAACGAACCATCGCTGCGTGGTCTTTGTCACGCATCGCACCGAAGACGAGGTGGAGGCGTTCGAACTCGAAGCGTTCGAGCAGTCGGGTGAGACGCTCACACGCGGCCGGGTTGTGCGCGCCGTCCAGAACGACCAGCGGGTGCTGGTCCATCACCTCGAAGCGCCCCGGCCAGGTGACGTTTCGGATTCCCCTTTCGATGTCGCTCTCGGTGGGTGAGGCGACCTGTCGTGCGAGCGTTGCCGCGATTCCCGCGTTGAGTGCCTGGTGTGAACCGAGCAACGGCGTCCGGGTATCGACCGACCACTCCGGTCCGCTGAGCGACAGCGATGCTTCTGTTGGCTGGTCGTTCCCGACCCCCGGAATCATCCCCGTCTCTGTTGTCTTGACGTCTGTCGCCTCGACGTCTGTGGTCTCTGACTCCTCGACGTCTATCTTGCTCGTCCCCGAGACGGTCACCACGTCGGTCACCTCACGGATGGTTTCGAGCGCCTCCCCGGTTGCACCGGTCACCAGCGGCCTGTCTCCGGGCGCAACCTGTGCTTTGTCGCGTGCGATCTCCTCGACAGTCGAACCGAGGATGTCGGTGTGTTCGAGCGAGACCGTGGTAACCGCCGACGCGACCGGGTCGACGACGCTCGTGGCGTCGTAGCGTCCGCCGATGCCCACCTCCAGTACGGCGATGTCGACATCCTCACGCTCGAAGTGCCAGAGCGCCATCGCGGTGAACGCCTCGAAGAACGTCGGGGCGTCGCCCTCGACGATACCGTCGACGATTGTCGGCCAGGTGTCGCGGACGAACTCGGCGACTTCGTGCTCTGGAATCTTCTCGCCCTGTACCCGGATTCGCTCGCGGAGGTCCGCCAGGTCCGGCGACGTGTACAGCCCCACCGTCAGCCCCGCTTCACGCAGAACCGAGTCGAGTATGCTCGCAGTCGAGCCTTTCCCGTTCGAGCCTGCAATCTGGACGGCAGTGAGCTTCTCGTGTGGGTCGTCGTGGACAGCCAGCAACGAGGCGGTCGTCTCGGTCCCCAGTTTCGGCCGAAGTCGTCGTAACCCCTCCAGTCGGTTCACTGCCTCGTGGTACTCCATATCTCCACTGTCGAGGGCGTCCAGTTAAATTTGTCCGGAACACGTCGGCGAACGCGGACCGAGAAAACGCTGCTATCGGCCGACACTCGATGTCTCAAAACACAACGTGATTCTGTGCTGAGAGTATGTGCCCGAACGGGCGTGAGTACTGGGGTATCAGACGAGTCAGCCTGTCGAGTCGGCACGTCAGTTTCGAAAGTCAACACGTAGGCCAACATTGATACCCACGTCAGCGGTAGGTTATATCACAATGGCTTCAGATGACGACGGCGGATTCCCGACCGACTACGAGATAGCAAAGGCAGCACAGAAACACCACATCACGGATGTCGTCGAACCCTTCGGTATGCACGCCGACGACCTCGAACTCTACGGCGAGTACAAGGCGAAACTCGGCATGGATGCCATCGAGCGCATCCGTGAGGAACACGACAAGACCGGGAAACTCATCCTCGTAACGGGGATGACACCGACACCGATGGGTGAGGGCAAAACCGTCACCACGGTCGGTCTCGGGCAGGCGCTGAATCACACGGGCAAAGACGCGCTCATCGCCGTCCGCGAACCCTCGCTCGGGCCGGTGTTCGGCGTCAAAGGCGGTGCCGCAGGTGGGGGCTACTCGCAGGTGCTCCCGATGGAGGACATCAACCTCCACTTCACGGGCGACATTCACGCGCTCACCTCGGCGCACAACCTCATCTCGGCGATGCTCGACAACCACATCAAACAGGGCAACGAACTCGACATCTCCGTCAACCGCATCAACTGGCCGCGCGTCCTCGACATGAACGACCGCGCGCTCCGCGAGACCGTTATCGGACTCGGCGGCGAGGCCACTGGTGTCCCACGCCAGGACAACTTCATCCTCACCGTCGCCTCCGAGTTGATGGCTGTCCTCTGTCTCGCCGACAGCCTCGCCGACCTCAAAGAGCGTGTCAGCCGCATCATCGTCGCCTACGACGAAGCGGGTGACCCGATTACTGTCGACGACATCGAGGCGACGGGAGCGGTCACCATCCTCCTGCGGGATGCACTCCAGCCCAACGTCGTCCAGACGCTCGAAGGAACTCCTGCCTTCGTCCACGGCGGACCGTTCGCCAACATCGCCCACGGCACCAACTCGCTGATCGCCGACGAGGTTGCCGCACACCTTTCGGAGTACCTCGTCACCGAGGCTGGCTTCGGTGCGGACCTCGGCGGTGAGAAGTTCCTGAACGTCGTCTGTCGGCTGGGCGACCTCGAACCCGACGCCGTGACGCTCGTTTCGTCAGTTCGGGCGCTCAAATACCACGGCCAGGATATGTGGCCGGTCGATATGGACGCACTCGACGACGAGGACGTCGACGCTGTCGAGGCCGGACTGGCGAACCTCGACAAGCACGTCGAGAACCTCCAGAAGTTCGGACTGCCCGTCGTCGTCTCCGTCAACCGCTTCCCACAGGACACCGACGCCGAAGTGCAGGCGGTCATCGACCACTGCGAGGACGAACTCGGCATCCGTGCTGCCGAATCGAACGTCTTCAGCGACGGCGGCGAGGGTGGGGTCGACCTCGCGGAGAAGGTCATCGAGGCCGCCGAGGAGGACTCGGACTTCGAGCACCTCTACGACCTCGACATCCCCATCACGGAGAAAATCGAGACGGTCGCGACGGAGATCTACGGCGCAGACGGCGTCAACTACACCGGTGACGCCAAAGACGACATCGAACGGCTGACCGACCTTGGGTTCGACGAGATGCCGATAATCATGTCGAAGACGTTCCACTCCCTGAGCGACGACCCGAGCCTCAAGGGCGTCCCCGAGGGCTGGGAACTCGACGTCACGGAGGTCTATCCGTCTGCGGGGGCTGGCTTCCTCGTCGTGCTCACCGGCGACGTGCTCACGATGCCGGGACTACCGAAGACGCCGGCCTCCGCGAACATGGATATCGACGAGGACGGCACCATCTCGGGGCTGTTCTGAGACCGGCGAGCTCCCATCCCTGTCGATTCTGGTCGAGTCGTCTCACTTCGTGGCTGGCGCGTCGAGTGGTTCGACAGTCGGAATCTGTTCGAAGTAGGGGTCGATATCGAGGTAGTCCTCGACGGCACGGACGGCGTTCGTCGCGGTCACGCCGTCGTGTTGGTCGAGTCCGACGAGTTCACCCACCTCCCTGCTCGTGAGTGTCCCCTCTCGAACCGCTGACCAGCAGGCGACTGTCCGTGCAAGTGCAAGGACGCCGTGTCGCCGGACGAGCTTTCTGACGGCGTAGTTTTCGAGCTGTTTGGCCACGACGGCGGCAACGACTGGCGTGACGTGGACGCCCTCTATCACTTCGTGTACCGCTTCAGCTTCGTACTCCGCTTCTTTCTCGATGAGTAGCCCGTGAGCGCATAGCCGATTCACTGCAAGCCGTGCCTGTCGCTCGTTGACGTCGACGGTCTCGACGTATTCCTCGAGCGTCGCTGGCTGATGTTTGAACAGCCAGGCGTAGACGTGACTCGCCTCCGGTTCGTCCAGCAAGAACGCGCCGGGCGAACGGGTTCTGTCGCTTCGAAGGTCTGCGTTTCCGAGTGGCATCTCGGGAGCATCTTGGACCGAAGAAGCCTAATACTGTCGGCACAGCCCCGACGAATTTCTGTCTCCAGGAGACGTGCTACGCAGACACTCGGCGCGCCATTCGTGCAAGCCAGAACAGGCCAAGTGCGAGCGCAACAGCACCGCCGTACTGCAACGCCATCGGTAGCGGAGTCGTCGCATCCGAGAGCGAACTGTCGTCCGGGAAGAACGGGTCGACGTAGACGATGACACTGCCGTCGTCCTCGAAGTTCCCCTCCATTGCACTCCTCGCGCTTCGCTCGGTGCTGTACTCACCGCCGGATTCGACGCTCGTGTAACCCTGTTCACCACTCATCTCCTCGGAGTACACGTCTTCGAGGTCCTGTGCGGTTATCTCTGCTCGCTGATCGAACGTGTACTGGTACGTAAACTCGTACGTCCAGTTCCCATCCGGAAGTTGCCAGACGTCCGTCTCGGTGACGGTCCCGTCGGTCGTCACCTCGCGGTCGGCGATGGTATGCTCGTAGGCGGCGGCCTCGAACCCGACGAAGACGAGTCCGCTTCCTGCCGCAACGAACACGACCGCCACGACGACGCTTTTAATACTCGGCATCTGTCCACCTCATGGAAGTGTCGCCTCGATTCCGTACACCGGTCCTGTGATGAGTATCTGTGCGAGGACCGCGAGAATCATCGCACCACACACCAGTCCAGCGGTCATGTACATCACTGAACGTTTCGTGTATCCTCGTGCGAGTTCGAACTCGCTCTTGTCCGAGATGATGAACTCGCCGGTACTCGGGTCTGTCCGTATCGCCTCCGCAACGTCGCCAGCGGACACGCTCTCGGGGTCTCTGCGCGTCGCCCCACCGTAGACGTACGTCTCCCCTTCGACCGGCAGCACCGTCTGGCTGTACCGGCGCTTTCGACTCGTGCTCGACACCGACGAGAACTCGCCCCGACGCACGTGGCGGTACTCGCTCGCTTGTTCTGTCTCGCCTCCCCCGCTCTCCTCTTCCGTGACGCTGTCGTCGGGTTGTGCGTCCGGGAACGACTGTTCGGTCACGCTCGATTGTTCGTCCCCGTCCCCGCCGAAGAACCTGCGTCGGAGACGGCCGAGGCGCCCGCTGTTCGCGTCCTCATCGTCGGAGGACTGACTGGTGGTGGCAGTACTTGTTCCGCCCAGAAAATTCTGTACAGTGTCAGGTGGAGACTGGTTCTTGCCAACGCGAATCGTGTTCGAGTACTCGTCGGAAATCTCGTAGATGGTGTCGTCGTTCGGTTCGACGAGAATCTTGCCAGTCCCGTCGTCGATGTAGAACGGACAGCCGAACGACCCCGAGGCGACGGTCTCCCAGCGGTCGTCTTTGTCATCGTCGTTCGGATACTCCCTGTACTCTCTGACTTTGTACTCGCCGTAGACGCAGCGCCCTTCGGTGAACGGCTGGTCGTAGATGCGCTGGTACGGCAGTATCTGTCCGTTCACCTCGGTCCGTCCCATTGCGACTGACCGCACTGGTTCCGGCGGCGTGTCGCTGATGATGCGTCCGAACCGATACGTCTGAAAGCCCCAGTAGATGATAGCCAGCGCACCGACGAGCGCGAGAGCGACGAACAGCAACACCTCTACCTGGGCTGCTTCCCTGATTGTCACTGGCTCGTAGGACACGACCACCACCTCCCCGGATGCCGAACTGACAGTACAGTAAGCATATATTACCGACTATTCAACAGAAGCAGTCAAATAACTGTCGGACCTGTCATATTCTCCGCCCGTGATGGTTTGCAGAACATTGAGGAGAAAGCGCACGATTTCAGTCCTGTCTTTTACCCACAAATCCAGAGTGGTGCGTGCACTGCGTGCATAGGTTGTACTGAGTGCTGGATACAATTATACTTGAACTGATAGAAAAAAATCGAATTGTGGGTCTTGAAGAGGGGGAAGCCCCCGCCCGCTCGACTCGGGGGACCCACACTGCGCTCCTCGCTCGCGGTGCTCGCTGCGGTGCTTGAGGGGTCCGCCTTCGCCGAGCGAGCGGCCCCTTCCATTCCCACCCACGTTGCCAATTTGGTCAGCCACCGTCTGTCGGCTGACCAGTCAGCCACCGCCTGTTGACCGGCCAAACAGCCGACCCGGGTGGGACCGAAAGGGGCAGGGCACTCGACGACGGTGGGCGACACAAGCACTGGACCGACCATCGCGAGGGAAGCGCGCAGCGAGCCCCCCGAGTCGAGCGACCTGGGGCTTTCCCCTCTTCTCACTCCTGGCTGTTCCTCCTTCAGGACACGACACACAGCCAAATTGTGACTGCTCACGATACCGGTCGACGGAACGATTGATAGTTCTCACATCGTACGTGTGGGGTGAGAATCTATCACAGATTCCCTCGACCGCTATACATCCCTGGGACAGACCGCGTCCAACGTATCGGTCAGAGACAGGACTAAAGCCGTGTGGAGGATGTCAATCGGTAGCTTCGCTTCCAACCCGCCACAGCGCCCGGTAGAGCGTCCACGGGGTGACCTCGAACTCCTCGATCATCTCGCGGCAACTCTCGTGATAGCGCAGATACTGCTCGGCAGATGGTGGGTCGGGATACGGTTCGTCGACGTACCCGAACTCGCCGAGTGCATGCCACTCTCTGTCTCCGACGGGAAGGTACGTCTCCGGATACATGAAGAACAGAAACGCCGACGCGACCCG
>PUMG01000376.1 GCA_003551265.1 Halovenus sp. | reverse complement strand
GAGGAGGCAAACACGAACAGTGCAAGCGGCCACGCAATCGGGTTGGGACGCTGTGAGAGGACCCACAAGCCGACACCGATCCCCAACACGCCGCCCGTGAGAGTGGCTGCCTGGAGAATCGAGAACTCCCACCCTATCACTACTGCAGGGGTTTCAGCCAAACCATCAATAAGCTATGGGTATCCTCACGGCAAATCGATACTGATTAAGTGGCGGTGTCTGAGCATCAACTATGCCCCAACAGGGTAATAATGGGCAAAAAGAGGGTGTGAGTACCAGACGACAATTTCTTGGAACGGCTGCCGCCGCGCTAGTTGCGAGCGTGGCAGCAGGCAATGCATCGGGTTCGGAGGCACAGACTCCGGATCAGCCAACCACTGCGACGGGAGCGAATCTAGCGGATGGCGACGAGACGCTGGGCTCGCTCTCGTTTTACTCGCCGGGCAGCCAGATAGCACCGGACGAGACGGAACTGGAAGACGACGATGTAGCACTGATTCGGACGGAGCCGACTGCGTTCAACTTCGAAACAGAGTCTGGACCGGTGTTCGTCGAGTACACCGACAACGACGTACCGCTGGTGTCGAAAGACCCCGACAGTCCCGTCGTCGGTTTCGGCAGCACCGAGTTCGTCAGCGACGGTAATGGCGGGTTCGACCACGGCAACGAGCAGTTCATGGTGAACCTGTTCGACGAGTTGATAGACGCGGACGAGGAGACACTCGTCGCGTGGGACGAGGGTCACGGTCAGTTCTGGACGCTGGATAGCTACGAATCGTTCCGCGCATACGCGTCGGACGAGGGGTACGACCTCCGCGCGAGCGCAGACCTGCTCGGGAGCGCAGCACTCCAGTTCCCGTCGACAGCGAGTCAGGTTGCGCCGTCGGGTGATGACCCATTGACGGACCCCGCACACGTCGTGGTCTGGGCTGAACCGACCGCAGAGAACGTCGACGACGAGGACGACGGCGCGTTCATCTACGAGGACGAGGACATCCCACTGGTTTCGAAAGACGGGGGCGTCGTCGGTTTCGGCACGCCGGAACTCCTCGAAGACGGGGAAATAACACAGAACAGCGAGCAGTTCGCACTGAATCTGCTGGAGAAGACGGTCGGCGAGTCTGGGACGCTGGTGTGGGACGACGCTCACGACACGTTCTATGACTCCTCGAAGTTCACCGAGTTCGCAGACGCTATCGAGAGCGAGGGATACGACTTCGTGAGTTCGGGTGACGAACTGACAGCAGGTGTGCTGTCGGCCGACCCTGCAACAGCGGGAGACACCTCACGCCACACATGGCACCTCACCGGTGTCGAGTTCGGTGAGTCCGGTAACGACGGTGACGAAGTCGACCAGATAACCGTGTCGTACGACGGTGCGAGTCTCGATGGCCTCGACCAGGACGACATCACAGTGACGATGACTCGGACGCTCGCAAGTGGAGAGGACACCTCGGAGATTAGCGTCAACCAGGGAGAGTACAGCGGGTCGGAGGCGACGTTCAATCTCTCCGGACAGGCACAGACCGACGTTGCTGGTCCCGTTATCGTCGAAATCGACGGTATCGAGAACCCAGTGGAGGACGAGACGCCAGAAATCACGCTCGAAGGCGATGCCGACCCCGTCACCGTCGAGGGTGAACTGGACGTCGAATCCAGCAGCGACCGACTCGCCGGGGCGGGCGTCGACGAACTCGAGTTCTTTTCGACGGCAAGCGTGCTCGACGAGGACGGAGAACCCCTCACTGACGACGACAGGGTCGCCGTATGGGCGGAAGAGACGGCCTACACCAACAGCGACGAGTACCGTGACGAAGAGGACGACCCAGGAGAAGGACCGGACATTCCGCTGGTCGGCGTCGACGGCGGCGTCGTCGCAATCGGGTCTGAACTGGGACCGGATGACAGCGAAGAGGATCACAACCGGACGTTTCTGGTGAATGTCTGGGAGGACCGTCTCGACGGGACAGGAACGGTCAAATACGACGAAACTCATGGCCAGAACCTCACGCTCGACGACTTTTCACAGCTCGAATCGGCAGCGAGCGACCGTGGTTTCGATGTCGAGGCAATCACCGAGGACTTCGAGGATGCGCTCGGTGACGCTGATGCGGTCATGGTTGCGAGCGACGACGACGACCTCGACGATTTCACGAGCGACGAACTCGACGCGCTCGAGACGTTCGTCAACGACGACGGCGGCGCGCTGTTCCTCCACGACACCGCGGATTTCGAAGGGGATTCGACGGACGTGCTCAACGATATTCTCAACGCGGTCGGTGCGAATCTCCGGTTCAACAGCGACCAGGTCGAAGACGAGGATAACAGCGGGTTCGCGCCGTTCATCCCCCGAACGAGTCACTTCAACGACGACGCGTTCCCCAACTTTTTCGGAGATGATGACGATAACGGTGATGACGACGATGGGAGGATAGAAGAGGCCGATGTGGTCGCGATTGCCTCACCATCGGACTCGTTTACGACCGACGAACTGGATGCGCTCGACGCTCACGTCACCGACGGCGGTGCAGTGTTCCTGTTCGACGAATCCGAGTTCACAAACGAGGAGACTGACAACCTGAACGATATTGCCGACCATCTCGACCTCGCGTTCGCGTTCAATCCGGACCAGGTCGAAGACGACGAGAACAACGACGGAGTCTCGTTCGTCCCGACGACGACGAACTTCAACGAGGGATTCGACGTGTTCGACGGCGTTGGAACTATTGGGTTACCGGATGCCGACGCGGTCGTCGTCACGTCGCCATCGGATTCGTTCACATCGGCCGAACTCGAGGAACTCGAAGACTTCGTCGGCAGCGACGGTGCTGTGTTCCTGTTCGACCAGTCAGACTTCGGCGGTCACGACGAGACAGAGAACCTGAACGACATCGCAGACCACCTCGACCTCGCGTTCCGGTTCAACAGCGACCAGGTGAACGACGAGGAGAACAACGCCGGACCGGAGTTTGACGTGGCGACGGCGAACTACGACGACGAAGACGAACTCTTCGATGAGCGGGAGAACGCCATCGCAATCGAGTTTGACAGTAACGAGGAGTACTTCGGCAAGGTCGTTCGGGTGTTCGACGGCGACACGTTCGAGGTCGAGTTCGACAGCACCTACGGCTACCGTGAGGTTATCCGACACATCGGCATCGATACGGCCGAGACGGGAGCTGCGGAGAACGACCCCGAGGAGTGGTTCGGCATCGAGAACGACGAGGAAGACCATCTCGATACGTGGGGCAGCGAAGCGACGGACTTCTCGATGGATCTGATGGCACCTGACGACGCCGACCCGGGCGAGGAGAACATCGACGGTCGCCACGTGCGGATGGTCTTCGACGAGGCCGAACCTCTCCGTGGGAATTTTGGTCGGCTCCTGATGTACATGTATTACGACGACGACGAGTTCCAGCCGGACTTCGATGACGGCGACTTCGACGTGGACTACAACCGTGAGACGGTCGAAGAGGGGTACGCTCGAATCTACTCCTCGGGTTTTTCGAAACACGACGAGTGGGCCGCACTGGAAGAGGCGGCTGTCACGGACGGAACGCGGGTCTGGGACGCCGTCGATTTCCCGGGCCTCGAAGAGGTCCGAAACGAACCGGTGGAAGACGTATTCCTCCCACGACCGAAGGCAATCACCACGACGAACGGCGACCCGGCTGACGACGAGGTAGTCGTCTACGCGAGCGACACCGCAGAACGAGACGGCGACCCCGAGAGCGACATCCCGCTGGTGGCTGCCGACGAGGACGCAGGCGTCGTCGTCATCGGCGGGCTTGCTATTCGCGAGGAGTTCGACGAGGACGGCGACGACGAGGAGTTTCCACCCGTGGGTGACGACCACCAGAACTTCCCGCTGGTGGCGAACCTCATCGACGAACACTCATCAGACATCGGACCGGTGTTGCTGGAGGGCGGACACGGCCAGTTCAACGCCGCTGGGTCGATTTCGCTCGAACGCTGTCAGTACTTCCTGCGCTATCTCGAGGGCGCCGGGACGCGACTGCGGCAGGTCAACGACCTTCCCACGACGCTGCCTGCTGAGCCAATCCAGCCGCGAGCGGTCGTGGTCACGCCGCCAGCAGAGCCGTTCACACAGGACGAACTCGACGAACTCGACAGCTTCACCGACAACGGTGGAGTCGTCGTGCTGTTCGGCTCCGCGCGGGCAGAAGCAGACCACCTCGACAACCTGAACGACATCGCAGACGCCCTCGGAACGGACCTCCGGATATCCTCTGACGACGTCACCGACCCCGAGAGCAACTTCGAAGATGACGAGGAACTCGTCGTCACCTCGACGGTCAACGACGACGACTTCGACGTCTTTGATGAGACTGACCTCGACGGGAAACACGTCAGTGCACATCTCCGGTCTGCAGCATCTGAAGACTACGTTGTCGAAACGGACGGACTCGTCGACGCCATCGGCTGGTGGCGCGACGACCTCATCGACACGGGCGTGCTGTTGACCATCGTCGAGTTCTGGCGCTCCGGCGAGACCGTGTTGCCGTACGAGACGTAGGCCCCTCGATTGTACGGCTGACAAACAGGACGTCGATCACATTTCCAACAACTGATAAGGATAGTCGGGCCTTACGTCACCGCATGCGAGGGATACAGGTCGCAAGCGCATTCGGTATTCCAATCAGGCTACACTGGACGTTTCTCATTGTCCTGCCACTGTTCGCGGTCATCATCGGCTGGGACATCGTCCTCCTGGCTGACGTTCTCAACGAGATTTTCACCACCGAAATCGACTCACAGGCACTCGACGGCGAGTGGGAGCCGTGGGTTCTTGGATTTGCCGCAGCCCTTGGCCTGTTCGTCGGTGTGTTACTCCACGAGTTCGGTCACTCGCTGGTCGCCCTTAGATACGGCTACGGTATCGAGTCGATTACGCTCTGGCTGCTCGGCGGACTCGCACAGTTCACCGAGATGCCGGAGAACTGGCGTCACGAGTTCTGGATTGCGATTGCTGGTCCGCTCGTCAGCATCGCCGTCGGAGTCGTGTGTTACGCCGGATTTCTTCTGACACCCCCTGATCTTGATGCCGTTCAGTTCGTGCTCGCCTATCTCGCGCTCCTCAACATCGTTCTCGCCGTCTTCAACATGCTCCCTGCGTTCCCAATGGACGGCGGTCGAGTGCTCCGGGCGTTGCTGGCCCGGAGCCGACCACACGCACAGGCGACACAGCAGGCGGCCGAGATTGGCAAGTTCTTCGCGTTCGTCCTCGGTCTGGTCGGCGTGCTCGCACTGAACATCATTCTGATTCTCCTCGCGTTTTTCATCTACATCGCCGCCGCCGGTGAAGCCCAGCAGACTGTGATGAAAGCCACGTTCGAGGGCGTCACGGTCGCCGACGTGATGACACGAAAAGAGAACCTCCACGTTGTCTCGCCCGAAACGACCGTCGCCGAATTGATAGAGAGAATGTTCACCGAACGACATACCGGGTACCCTGTCGTCTACCGTGATGACCTCGTAGGGATGGTGACGCTCGACGACGTCCGGGAGATTCGGCCCGAAGAGCGCGACGCCTACTACGTTGAAGACGTGATGTCTACCGAGGTTCGACGTATCTCCCCAACGACAGATGCGATGGACGCCTTGCGGGAGCTACACGAACACGACATCGGTCGGCTTCCGGTCGTTGACGAGCGAGGGGCGCTCGTGGGTCTCATCTCCCGGACGGACCTCATGACGGCATTCAACATCCTCCAGAGCAGATATCCCTACGCATCGGGGTAGGGAACGGACACATCCATCCCATCAGCAGCGACGAACACCTCGCCGTCGAAGCGCTGACTCGCTTCGACCGCCAGTTCGTCGGCCCGTCCGGCGTACCGGGTAGAGATGTGCGTCAGCGCCAGTCGCTTCGCTCCAGCATCCTGTGCGACCTGTCCGGCTTCCCGTGCGGTCGAGTGTGCCGTTTCGAGCGCCCGTGTGCGGTGTTCCTCGCCGAAGGTGCTGTCGTGGACGAGCAAATCTGCATCCGTCGCGGCTTCGACGACGCCACCGACGGGCCGGGTGTCGCCGGTGTAGACGAACCGCCGTCCCGGTCTCGGTGGCCCGACGACGTCGTCCGGGTAGATGGTCTGTCCCTCGTGCTCGACTGGTTCTCCTGCGTGCAGTTTCGAGTACTTCGGTCCCGGCGGAATACCGAACTCGTCTTCGGCCGTCTCGCGGTCGAATCTGCCTTTTCGGTCTCGCTCGACCAGCGCGTATCCGACGGCGCGAGTCTGGTGGTTGACAGGCACGGTCCGGACCTCGTACTCCGGCTGGTCCAGTACAACCGTGTCTGATTCGACTTCAGTGACGTGTAGTGGATAGGAAGGGAACTCGCCAGCAGCGCGGAGGAGGGTTTCGAGCTGTCGTTTCGTTCCGGTCGGCGTGTGGATGTGCAGGGGTTTTTCGCGGTCCTGAAAGTCCCAGGTCTGGAGGAGTCCCGGAAGTCCGAAGATGTGGTCGCCGTGGGTGTGAGTGATGAAGATATGTCCGACGTCGAAGCCAGTGCGGTAGCGCATCATCTGACG
>PUMG01000234.1 GCA_003551265.1 Halovenus sp. | reverse complement strand
GAGGCGGCCGAACTGCTCGAGGTCATCGCGGGCCCGGACGAGCGCGACGCGACGACCCACGACGCCCGCGAGCACGGCAGCGATTACGACTACGTGAGTGCGGCAGACGGCGACGTCGACGGACTGGGGATTGGCGTACCGACTGAACTCGTCGAGGGAGCAGACGAGGCGGTCCGCGAGCGCTTCTGGGACGCCATCGCGGAACTCGAATCCGACGGCGCGAGCTATCACGAGGTGAGCCTCCCGAGCGTCGAACACGCCGTCGAGGCGTACTACGTGATTGCGATGAGCGAGGCTTCCTCGAACCTCGCCCGCTACGACGGCGTTCGCTACGGAACATCCGGCGGCTACGACGGGAACTGGAACCAGACGTTCGCCCGTTCGCGCGAGAAAGGCTTCGGTCCGGAGGTCAAACGTCGTATCCTGCTCGGCACCTACGCCCTCTCGGCGGGGTATCACGACAAGTACTATAAGAAGGCACAGGACGCCCGGGCGTGGGTCGAACAGGATTTCGACGATGCACTCGATGGGGCAGACGTGCTCGCCTCGCCGACGATGCCCGTCCCTCCATTCGAACTCGGTGAGAGTCTCGACGACCCTCTCCAGATGTACCTCGCCGACGCCAACACGACGCCGGTCAATCTCGCCAACCTCCCCGCGATTTCGGTGCCTGCCGGTGAGACCGACGACGGACTCCCCGTTGGTATCCAGTTCGTCGGTCCCGCCTTCGGTGAGCAGGCGATTATCCGTGCGGGAAGTGCGCTCTAACCCGTTCAGACGAAGCAAATCTCAAAAGTACTCTCACTGGAGAAACGCCAGCATCTTCTCGACGACGCGGTTCGGTCGTTCGAGGTGTGGCCAATGACCGGTGTCGGGAAGTCGCCGTAGACGCAGCTCTGTAACCACCTCGTCAAGTCCATCCAGCAGTTCGAGACCGAGTACAGGGTCACGTTCGCCCCAGAGAACGAGCGTCGGTCGCTCGACCGTTCGGCGAGTGAGCATCTCGCCAGGAAGGAACGAGCGAAGCTGTGTCGCGACAGTCTCGCGTGCAATCGCTCGGTAGTAGTTGAGCGGTCCGGAGAGTGACTCGCTCCGTCTCATCGCCGCGCGGTAGCGCTCGATATCTGCTTCCGTGAACACGCCGGAACCTGCTGTCTGGGAGAGTGAATCGCCGAGCAGGCGATAGCCATCGACCGCGAGGAGACGTTCGGGCACCCAGGGAAGCTGGACAGCGAAGACGTACCACGACCGACACAGCTGCGCAGGTGAACGAAACAGTCGGTGACGGTACACGTCCGGGTGTGGGGCGTTGATAACCACGAGTTGGCTGACGAGGTCGGGTTCGCGGAGCGCACACTCCCATCCGATGAGACCACCCCAGTCATGACCGACGATGGTAGCCGCTGGCGCACCCCGGTGTCCAATAAGTCCGCGAACGTCCGCGACGAGTTCGCCCATCCGGTAGCTATCGACCCCTGCGGGGGCGGACGAGCGGTTGTATCCTCGTAAATCCGGAGCGACAACGCGATAGCCTGCGTCAGCGAGCGGCGAGAGCAGGTGTCGCCACGTGTACCAGTACTCGGGAAAGCCATGAAGCAACACAACGAGCGGCGCAGCGCCAGTCGGGTGGTCGACAGCCGCCGGGTTCGGGTCGAGCGTCACGTAGTGGAGCTTCACATCGTTGACGTAGGCTGTCTCGTGACGCCACTCCGACGGGTCATCGGGGTGGCCAGCACGGTCGCTCGGTTCCCCGAACCCTTGCCGTGAATCACCCGGTTCGGTGTCTCTCATGGACTCAGGCTCCGATTGGACCGCCAGTGAGTTGGTTGTATCGCCGAGTGTTTGGTAGACGATAGCACGATTTACCAGTCACACGGCCGGAAACCTTTTGCGTACAGTCGTCGATAGTTGCTAGAAGATGAGCCGTTCCGAGCCTGCGACAGTACTCGTCGTGGACGACGAGCCGGACGTTGCCGACGCCTACGCTGCACAGCTCACTGACGAGTACATCGTCTCGACTGCCTACGGCGGAACGGAGGCGCTGGAACAACTGGACGATTCCGTGGATGTCGTCCTGCTCGACCGCCGAATGCCAGGTGTCTCCGGTGACGAGGTGCTCGAAACGATACGCGAGCGTAACCTCCAGGTTCGTGTCGCTATGGTCACCGCTGTGGACCCTGATTTCGATATCATCGAGATGCCGTTCGACGATTACGTCATCAAACCGGTCTCACGTAGTGACCTCTTCGAGACGATTGAACGACTGCTCACCACTTCGGAGTACGAAGAACGCCTCCGCCGATACTACGCTCTGACTGCCAAGCACGCGACGCTCGTGGCGAATAAACCGGAGTCCGAGTTGGCAGAGAACGACGCGTTCAAACAACTCCAGATTGAGATGGAACAGATCGCCTCCGAACTCGACCAGACCATCTCGGAGTTCAACGAGGACGACTTCGATGCCGCGTTCCGCGACCTCAACGATCCCTCGATACCTGAGATTCCGGACGAGTGACCTGTCCGGTACCGAAAGCACTAACCTCCAGTTTTCCCTAGGCCAGCCAATGAGTCAACAGCTCCCAGACGTACAGGCGGACAGCCCCGACGTGACTGTCGGTCTCAACCGTGTCGGCGTGACAGGCGTGCAGAAACTCGTGAAGATTGCTCGCGCCGAGAAGCGTCCAATCGTGTTGATGGCCGACTTCGAGGTGTACGTCGACCTTCCATCCTGGCGAAAGGGTGCCGACATGAGTCGAAACATGGAGGTCGTCGACGAGGCGCTCGAAGATGCAGTACGCGAGCCCACCTACCGGGTCGAGGATGTCTGTGGTGACGTTGCCGAACGTCTGCTCGAAAAACACGACTACACGACACAGGCCGAGGTCCGGATGGAAGCGGAGTACATCGTCCGTGAGGACACGCCGAGTTCGGAGCGCGAAACCCAGTACTCTGCCGACATCATCGCCGCAGCGACGGCAACGGAAGCCGGTACGCGCGAGAAAATCGGCGTCCACGTGACCGGAATGACCGTCTGTCCCTGTTCGCAGGGAATGTCCGAAAGTCGAGCACGAGACACACTGGAAGAGCTCGACGTCGACCGTGACGTCATCGACGAGTTCCTCGACCAGATTCCACAGCCGGGTCACTCCCAGCGTGGACATGCAACAGTCACCATCGAAAGTGACGGAGCGCCCGAAGTCGACCTGCGAGAACTCATCTCGGTCGCCCGTGATTCGATGAGCGCACGGATTTACAACCTCGCCAAGCGACCAGACGAAGACCACATGACCTTCGAGGCACACAGCGACGCGAAGTTCGTCGAAGACTGCGTCCGGGCAATGGCCGAAGGCGTCGTCGAAACGTTCCCCGACCTGCCTGCAGACGCCGTCGTGACGATGAAACAGTCCAACGACGAGTCGATCCACCAGCACAACGCTCACGCCGAGCGTGTCGCCGAGTTCGGAACCCTCGAAAGCGAACTCAACGGGAACTGATACTAAAATAATTTGATGTGTTTTGTACACTTCGGCGAGTCAGAATAGTAATCATTAATACATCTATTCGTTGTACAGTCGTGCGACAAGCATGGGGGAGTATCTGGCGGTGTACGGATTCACAGAGATAGTCGCGACAGTTGGGCTCGACCTGTACGTTGCACTCGGGGGACACGTCGTCTTTCTCGTCGCGTTCGTGGGCTGGGCACTCTACGCCAACCGGAACGACAACAGAGTCGAAAACAGAACCACCTCGACCGGCGAGCACTCGACACCAGTCAACGAGCGTCCCACGTCCACCGGCGAGCGCTCTACATCAATCGATGAGCGTCCCACGTCTACCGGCGAGCGCTCGACACCAGTCAACGAGCGTCCCGCGTCGACCGACGAGCGCTCTACATCAATCGATGAGCGTCCCGCGTCGACCGACGAGCGCTCCACATCGACCGAGGGTGGTCGATGAACGCCTTTTACTTCGGCGTGTTCTCGCTCTATCTCATCGGCATTCTCTGTATCGGCATCTGGGGCTGGCAACGCATCACAGACCAGTCAGACTTCGCCACTGCTGGCCAGGGACTGCCGCTGTTTCTCGTGACGACATCACTTCTGGCCACCTACATCAGCGCACTCAGCATCATCGGCGGCGTGGGCTACGCCTCCGAACACGGCTGGGCGTTTCTCTCTCTGTTTTCCTTCGGTGTGATGGCAGGCTCACTGTTTCTGTCGATGACGGCAAAACGCTGGCACGACTCCGGCGTCAACTCTGTCTCGGAACTTCTCGAACGCGAGTACGGACCCGGTTCACAGCACGTCCGAACCGTCACGTCTATCTCCATCGTGTTCAGCTTCGCCGTCATCCTCGTCGCTCAACTCTTCGGTATCGGATTCATACTGGAGGGTATCGTCGGCATCCCGATGCCCGTCGCTATCCTCGCCGTTGGCTCCATCATCACCGCCTACACCGTCCTGGGCGGGATGGTGAGTGTCGCACGAACCGACTTCATCCAGGTAGCTGTGATGGGTACCGGAATCGTAATTCTCGTCGTCGTACTCGGTCGACTCGTCCTCGCCGACCCCGACGTGAGTTTCACGCAAGAAGCCAGTCACATGACGGTCTACGGTGGTGAGACCCCCAACAACCGGACCATGTTTGCAACGTTCCTGGCGATGGGTTTCGGGACTGCAGTCCACCCGTACTTCATCCAACGCCTGCTCTCGGCGAAGGACGTCCAGACTGCACGTCTCGCACCCGCGCTAACCGCCGTTGGTGCGTTTCTCATCTACGTCTCGCTCAGCATCATCGGCATCATCGGTGCGCTCTATCTGCCCGAACACGTCGGCGACCAGATGGCACCCGCGATAATCGAGAACCTCATGACCGGCGTACTCGGCGCGTTCGCGCTGCTCGCGTTGCTGGCGGTCGTCCAGTCCACCACCGATTCACTGTTGCACGTCATCGGTGTTTACATCTCACAGGACATCTACGGACCGTACTTCCTCGACGACCCGACCGAGCGCCAGATGCTCCGGTGGAGTCGCATCTTCACCGCAGTGTTCGGTCTCCTCTGCGTTCTGTTCGCCGCCACACAGGCCACCGTCGGCGAGATTGGACTCATCGCCCTGTTCGCCACCTACGCCTGGGGTGTCACCGGCGCGTCGCTGTTTGTCGTCGTCGTGGCCGCCTTCTACTGGGACCGCCTGACGTGGCAGGCCGGCGTGAGCGCCGTCCTCGCTGGGTTTCTCGGTAGGCTCGTTGGCGGCGTCTTCGAGGACGTCGGATACGTGGACTTCGATACGACCGGACTCGCCGTGCTCGCTTCCGTTCTCGTGTTTCTTGTCGTGAACTATCTTGCCGACACTGACGAGACACGCCGGAAAGGTGTCCCCACACCCACCGACTGATTGTAGTTGTTCATCGGTTGCAGTACGATTGTTTGTTGACGGCAGTCTGATTGTTTGTTGACGGCAGTCTGATTGTTTGTTGACGGCAGTCTGATTGTTTGTTGACGACAGAGCGTGACGAGCGAGAGCCGCGAGTCAAACAGAGTGCGAGAAACAACAGACATATCGACGCGCTCCGAACGAGCGCACATGCAACTCGGGACTGGGCTGTTCACTGGCCAGAAGCGTCCGGACGACGACCGAGAGATGAGTGAGCTCTACGAGGAGATGCTGACGGTCACACGCGAAATCGAAGCCGCAGGGCTCGACAGCGCGTGGGTCTCTGAACACCACTTCGCCGAGGACGGGTACCTCTCGGCGACGATGCCGTCACTGGCCGCGATGGCCGCCGAAACCGACGACATCGAAATCGGGTCCTGTATCGCGCTCGGGCCGCTGTACGAGCCGATTCGACTCGCCGAAGACAGCGCGACCGTCGACCTCCTCTCTGACGGCCGTCTCACGCTCGGACTTGCAATCGGGTCGAACCCTCGCGAGTTCGATGTCTTCGGTGTCCCCCGTGAGGAGCGTGCCGAACGACTGGCCGACCTCGTCTCATTCCTCCGGGGCGCATGGAGCGAGGGCGACCTGGGATACGATTCGAAATTCCACGACATTCCGACCGACGTCTGGATTACGCCAAAACCTGTCGAGAACGACGTTCCAGTCATGCTCGGCGGGGCAGCAAAACCCGCAGTGCGACGCGCTGCACGCACCGCCGAAGGCTGGTGTGCTCCCTCCTCACTCTCAGTTGGTGCCATCAAAAAACGCGTCGACGACATTCACGCCGTTCGTGAGAAAGACGAAATCGACGGCGAGTTCACCACCTACGTCATCCAGCACGGCTGGGTCGGTGATTCACGCGAACAGGCGTGGGAGACGATGCGAGAGGGGTATCTGTACATCCAGCGACGGTACGCGGAGATTTTTTCGGGCGAGCCCGTCGACGAACTCGACGCTGACCGGGTCGAGGAGTTGAAAGCGCAGGCCATCTTCGGAACCCCGGAACAGGTAGCAGACGAACTGGAGACGTACAGAGACGCCCTCGGTGAGGATATCCACTTCATCTTCCGTACGTATCATCCGGGCGTGGGAACCGACGAGATGGTCGAGTGTATTCACCGTCT
>PUMG01000300.1 GCA_003551265.1 Halovenus sp. | reverse complement strand
ATTCCGGCCGTTGCCAGCCGATACTTCCGGACCATCGTCCAGCAGGTCGACAACGGCTTTTGCTGGTACTGCGAGGGAAGGACCTCACCGACTGTCGTTGCCCTGAGTGAGATTATCGATGACGATGTCGAACCAGCTGATGACAGCCACGAACTTCCAGTCGTCCAGTACGGATGTGAGCGGTGTGGAAGTAACCTTACTGTCAACCTCGGCAACAGCCTGCTGGAACACCCGGCTGTCGTCTCGTTCTTCCACGAACACGACGTCAACGTGAACGAGACGTCGCTGTGGGAGTTCGCCACCTGGAACACCGAACGAACCCTGCTCGTCGAACGCGACCCGCTCCGGGCACGGGTCAGTTACCACACCGGTGACGACCGCCTCGATATCCTCGTCGACGAGACGCTGACGGTGCTTGACGTCGAACGATCCTCGACGCGCAGTTGACGGTCCTCGGTGTTGGTGTGTTTCTCGATGATTCCTGTCGACCGGTTATCTCCGGGGGTCGTAGACAATCGGGTCCGAAAGTATCTCCTGATATCGTCTGCCAGCGTCGGTCTCTGCCCGGAGTTCGTCCAGAATTCGTTCCGACAGCCACGGTTCACCGTCGGGGTGACTCGCTGGTTTCCCCTCGAACGTCTCGGGACGCATCGACGAGGGGAGGTATCGGTCGTAGACCGGCAGTCGTTCGTGTAAGGGGACGCCCGCTCGTTCAGCGATGTTCCGTAACTGTTCGAGCGCAGGCCACTCGTAATCAGGATTGATGTGGTCGACAGTGACCGGGGAGACGCCGCCGAGGTCGTCGATACCACAGTCGAGCACCTCGCCTGCGGGTGCGAGATTTGGCGGCACCTGCAGTGAAACCTCCGGTGGGAGCGCCACGCGAGCCATTGCGACCACCCGTCGGAGCGTCTCGATGTCAGGTGTGTCACCACGCCACCGTTCGTTGCTGGCGACTGGCTGGACGATTACTTCCTGGATGTGGTCGTAGCGCTCGTGGAGTGTTCGGATAGCGAGGAGGCTGATGGCTCTATCGCGCCATTGCTCGCCAATGCCGACGAGAATTCCGGTGGTGAACGGGACACCGAGTTCACCTGCAGTCTGAATCGTGGCGAGGCGCTGTGACGGTGATTTCGCACGTGGCCCACCGTGTGCATCGACGTCGGCGGTCGTCTCCAGCATCACGCCCATGCTCGCGTTCAGGTCGGCCACGTGTGCCATCTGTTCAGCTGTCTGGTCGCCTGGATTTGCGTGCGGGAGCAACCCTTCGTCGAGGGCAATTTCACACGCCTCGCGCAGGTAGGAGTGAATGGAGTCGTGTCCCCACTCGTCGAGTTCGTCGTACAGGTCGGTGTAGCGGTCGTCGGGGTCGTCACCGAAGGTGAAAAGCGCCTCCGTGCAGCCTGCGTTGGCTCCGCGGGCGGCGATGTCGCGTACGGATTTGGGCGAGAGCAGACTCGCCTCACCAGGGGGGTCGAAGTAGGTGCAGTAGGTGCACGTGTATCGACAGGCCGTCGTCAGCGGGACGAACACGTTACGTGCGAACGAGAGGTGTGGGGCTGGGTCGACGTCGGTCGGCCTGACCTGAAGTAATCGATGCACTGCACCGCCGTCGATTTGGAGAGGGCTGGCACCATCGACAGGCACGACCACGCCGTCCGTCGTCTCCGGTTTGCTCACGACGACACACTGTGGTGGGACGGATAAAAAGCATTCACACTCGTGGCTGTGTCGGTGGCAATGTATCAAAACGTGGAAACCAGCCATGGGTTCGGGCGGGTTTCCTGAGAGAGACGATACTCCCTCTGAGTGTCAGGTGTGGTGAAGCTGACACGGTGGCGGGCAGGCGGCGCGAGACGCGTACCCTGTTGCACGGGTCGGCCCGTGCAGGGCGAAGGTACGTGGTAACAGAATAAAAATGCTTCCTCGTCTGTCACACTCTCTCGATGGTCGTTCGACTCGCTGTTTCCGAGAGTCTGACACCGGCGTCAGCGAGCCAGTCAGTGACTTCCCCTTGACCATGCAACAGCACCTCGACGAGATCGTCCGGGTCGTCAATGTCCACAGCGAGCCTGAACGAATCGACTGTCGAGACGCTGGCACCACACTCCTGTGCGTGGTTTCGGTGGTCCCTGTAGGAGGTGCCATGGTAGTCGACCCGGAACTCCGGATGTCGGATGACGAGTGCGTTCGTTCCGCCGCCGAGACCCGGAGCAATAACGACATCCTCTTGCTGGTCGAGTAGTCGGTCGACAGCTTCGACCGTCACCAACGGGAGGTCAGCCATGATGATACAGAGAGGTGTGTCCCAGTCGTCGAGAACATCGTTGACTGCAACTGAGAGCGGGCGGTCGTCGACGACGACAGGCCAGTCGCGGTCAACGACGATGGAGCAGTCACCGTCGACGACGACAGGCCAGTCACAGTCAAGCGGTGCAGTTGCGAGCACTGTTGGATCGTGCCCTGCCTGGTCGACAGTCCTCAGAACCGTTTTGAGCATCACTCGCGCAAACTCGGCTCGCTCTTCCTCTTCGAACAACGGCGACAGCCGGGTCTTTGGGTTGCGAGCGTCGTATGGAATCAGGACGCGCATCGAGTCAGGAGGGTGCTGGTGCTACTGGAGTTTCGATGTCGGTTTCTGGGACTCTCTCCAGTAGTAGATGACTCCAACGAGCAACCCGACCACGACGACGGCAGCACCACCGAAAATCAACAGCTGTCGAGTCTGCTGTGAACTCTCGACGGACTCCTGTGCGCTGTTTGCGGTGTTGGCAGCACTCTCGAACTCTCCGTTGTTGTAGAAGGTGATTGCATCGTCAACGTCGTCGCGTGCACTGTCGCTGTCAGCATCCTCTGCAGCCTCATGGGCGTCGTCGATAGCTGTTCTGGCTTCTCGACTTTCCTCGGTGTAGGCGTGGATGTAGTACGTACCATCGGCGAGTGTCGCACGGTCGCCGTCAGCAGTCAACTGCGCAAGTTCCATCGCAAGTATCTCCTCCACTTCGGGGTCCTCGTAGTCGAATTCGTCGATTTCGGGAATGTCACCGGTGACAGAGATGTCCACTGTGACGTGATTCGCATCCCGGTCGATTCCGACCTCGAAGCTCTCGTTCACCGGGTCAACCCTATCGACTTCGTCACCACCGGCATCTCGAACGATGACCGTCCAGTCAGCACCGCCAAGTTCGCTATCACCAGTGAGCGTCCACTCGTCGTCCGGGACGTTGTCGCCATACAGGTCAGTCAACTCTACTTCGACGGAGACCTCTTCGCCGACCTCAGCGGAGTCGGGCGCGTCGTCGAAGCCCGCAATCTGTACCGCACCGACTGTTCCAGCTGTGAGCAACGCCACAGCGAGCAATACTCCCAGGACGACCGCCCTAGAAGAGTGGATCCAGTTCATCTTCATTGTCTTCGACCAAGGACTCTAAATTCTCTTCGCTCTCCTTCTGAATTTCGTCGATGTTTTCCTGTGCTTCGATTGCCACTTGCTGTAACTCCTTGATTCGGGGTACGTTGTGTACGCCCGAGAGAAGCACTGCCGCAGCAACGTTCGGTTCGTGAACGGGATAATCGCCACCCCGAACCTCCATGCTCCCGGTCTGCTCTTCGAGCCACTTCCGCCCGCGCTCGATCCCTTTCCGGTTGAGGTGTTCGGGTGGTCCCGAGACGACCAGCAGTGCACGCTCTGCACCCTCGATTTCACACGGAAGCGTCAGACGACCCAGCGCCGCCTTTCGGACGAGCGACGTGATTCGATTGGTCGTGTTCGCCGTCTGCATATCATCTTTGTTGTTGCTTTTGAACCGTGAGAGCAACCCGCCGGAGTTGTACTCCTCGACAGTTTCAGCGTCGTACCCGACCGTCGAGACGCCCCCGCCTGCCAGGGTGTTGATTATCTCCGACGAGTCCACCACGCTCTCTGCGACGTCGTCTCCCAGACCGACCTCGCCTGCACCGAACATCACACCAAAGCGGCGAACGATCTCGTCGTTAATCTCTGCGTATCCTCCCTCGACGGATTCGCCTGTCTTCCGCCAGGCGTCGTTATCAAACACGAGAAGGTTGTCGACTTCCCGAACGAACGTCTGGAACGATCGCGCGGCGTTGAGTGTGTAGATGCCACCCTCGTCGCTGCCGGGCAAGACTCCAAGCCCATACACTGGTTCGGTGTAGATTCGCTTGAGATGTTTCGCCAGCACCGGTGACCCACCGGAACCAGTCCCGCCACCAAGCCCTGCCACGATGAGAAACGCGTCTATCTCGTGTACGGGTACGTTGTCGATTGCTCCCTGTACTTCATCGATGTCCTCCTCAGTAATTTCCGCGCCGAGTTCGTTGTCCGCACCGACACCGTGGCCTTTCACCCGGGCCTGGCCGATGAGAACACGACTCTCCTGTGGGACGTTCTGGAGACCCATCAGGTCGGCTCTCGCCGTGTTGACGGCGATGGCGGCCTGGACGATGCCGCTCCCTGTTCGAGCGTCGTATTCGAGGAATTTATCGACGATTTTCCCGCCCGCCTGTCCAAAACCGATCATCGCGAGTTTCATATCTGTACTTAGCGAATCCTATACCATCGGACGCATAAGTGTTTTCCCCAGATATCAGGTTGTAGAATTATTGTGACGAGATTATTAACACTTATTGCCGGTATGTAGTCTGCTAACATCCTTTATTTACGGGGGTCATGTCAGTGGTGGTGATGGTCCTGTCACGTGCAGTCAGTCGGTGCTCGAGATTCTGTCTCTCAGGTTCTCGGGCGCGCACTCGAACGTTCGAACCGCTGCCAGACCTACTAGCAAAAGCGTTCCGTACACTCCCGGCTGAAGTAACACTGCCCACGAGGGGTCGAGCAAGTGGAGGGAGACCCGGGTCCCGTAGGTGTGTGTATGCAACAGTAATACGGCGATGACCGGAATCAGCGGATAGCCATCTTCCCGTTCGAGTTCGGAGACGAACAGCACGAGCGCAGGCAAGAGTAACACGACGAGATCGTGTGTGTACGCTCGTGGAGCGAACAGGGGAATGAGTGTGACCCCGAGTGCAAACGCCGGTCGTGAGGCCGCCGGGTTCGTCCTCGTGAGGAGGACGAGCACAATCACAGCGAAGATACCTGCCGCGGTCGCAACGAGCATCCACGCGGAGGGGAGCGAGATTCCGAGTGTCTCGAACAGCTGGTCGAACAGATACAGCGGACGGTAGTAGGCAGTCTGGTTGGGGGCAGGCGGGTGCTGACCAGCGCCCCAGCCTTTTCCCCACGCCAACACGTCGAGATACAGCCGGTGTGTCTCCCACCCGAAAGCAGTCAGTGAAGCGACGAGGACGAAGACAGCAGTCCCGACGCCAGCGAGAAACCGTCGCCAATCACGGAGAAGATGTGTGCCGGACGTTGCATAGAACAGTTTGACGCCGCTCGCCAGTGCCGTCAGAATACCACTCAGATACTGACTTCCTGTGTGACCGTGCTCGCCACGCTCGTGAGCGTAGAAGGCAAAACAGAGCAGCGCCGCAAGCAGAGTTGAAACCTGTCCCCACTTGAAATTCCACAGCGCTGGCTGAAAGCCAAACAGTGCAAACAGCGCGAGGAGACGTTCCGCAACGGTCAGGTCGTAGCCGAGTTCACCGAGGACCGCTTCGATGCCAACCCAGAGCAAGACGAGCGAGAACGCCCCGAACAGTGCACCACCTGCGTTGAATCCGAGCTGAGCGAACGGATAGAACAGCGGCAAGACGAACGGCGGGTAGAGATAGCTTCCGTGGAACCCACCGTCGTCTGCTTCGGTGTAAATCGGCTCCCCCGAGAGCCAGTTGTCGACGGCGATGTAGTAGGCCCCGAAGTCGTTGAACCCGTAAGGGGAGACGTGGACAACCTCGTGACGTGCGAGCAACGCATCCACCAGTGGCCAGACGAGCATCGACGCGACCGTGAACACTGAGAGAGCGACCAGCACCGGGTGCTCGTGGCGGCGACCCCAGAGTTCACTCGCGAGGGACATTCACGTGGGTCTCACGAACGAGGTGGGTATATGTCTGCTGGTCGAACGGTATACTCCCTACAGCTGCTGTGACGAGCGCTCGCTACGACCCGGAGGAGACACCAAGGTACGCTGCAAGGGTGGTCAGATCCGATTGCTCGACCCCGAACGCAGTGATGTCGTTCTCCTCAACGGTGTTGTCGAATTTGAGCGAGCGGTACTGGTCGGCACCCATCGGAAACCCTGGAATCGCTCCGGCAACAGTCAGTCCCACACCCGCTAGCGCCATCGGCACTGGAATCACCGTTACTGGTTGCCCTTTTGCCTGGCGTGTGAGTTTCCCCACCTCTGCGAGTGTCAGCACTTCAGGACCGCCGATGCGATAGATTTTGCCAGCGTGTGAATCGTCTTCGACTGAGTCACCGAGTATCGACACCAGGTCGTCGATGTAGATTGGCTGGAAACGAGTCTTGCCGCCGCCGGGAAGCGGTGCGAGAAACGGAGGCGTGAACATACGCGTGAACGGAATGAACTCGCAGCCATCGCCGAAAACCACCGAGGGACGGATGATAGTCCAGTCCAGAT
>PUMG01000261.1 GCA_003551265.1 Halovenus sp. | reverse complement strand
GTCTTGCAGCCCCCTGTCGTCGTCGGACCAGACTGTGAAGTTGGGCCCTCGACGGTTGTCGGGCCGAACGTTGCCCTCGCTCAGAACACCACGGTCGGTGCGAACGTGACGCTCGACCGTGCTGTCGTCGACAGCGACTGCCGCATCGGCCATGGGTCGACGCTCGTCGATGCGGTTCTCGGACAGGATGTCCATCTCGGTGTCAACGTGACCGTCTCCGGCGGTCCTGCTGACGTCAGGGTCGGGAACCGGATTTTCGAGCAACAGCGCCTCGGTGCGGTGCTTGCTGACAGAGTTCGGACGGCGGGGAGCGTCGCGTTCGATCCGGGCTCGCTCGTCGGAACCGAAGTTCGCATCGGGACTGGTGTGACCGTCGGCGGGCACCTCTCCCATGGCGCGGAGGTGGTTCGCTGATGTGTGGCATCATCGGTTGTTTCGGACGCGGGGACGAGACGCTCGACACGCTCGTTCACGGTCTTGCAAAGCTCGAATACCGGGGGTACGACTCCGCCGGTGTCGCGTTGCTCGGTGACGAAATCACTGTCTGCAAGACTGCTGGCGAAATCGCTGACCTCCGTGACGCACTCAGGTCGAAGTCCCTGTCTGGACACCTCGGAATCGGTCACACCCGCTGGAGTACGCACGGCCCTCCGACCGACGCGAACGCCCACCCGCATCTCAGCGAGCGGGGAAGTGTTGCTGTTGTCCACAACGGCATCATCGAGAACTACCAGACCCTTCGTGACGAACTGACGGCAGCGGGTCGGACGTTCACCAGCGACACAGACACGGAGGTGGTTCCACACCTCACCGAACAGGGACTCGACGAAGGAATGGAACCGGAGGCCGCGTTCCGGGCGGCAATCGAACGTCTCGAAGGCAGTTACGCGATTGCCGCGCTCATCGAGGGCGTCAACGCTATCTTTGCCGCCCGGAACGACTCGCCGCTCGTCGTTGGCATCGGGAGCGACGGCTCGACAGACGACACCACGACAGGCGACGGCGACCAGGTGTTCTTTCTGGCGAGTGACGTTCCCGCGTTCCGTGAGTTCACGGCGGACGTCGTCTACCTCGAAGACGGCGAGTTCGCCCGGATAGACGGTACTCTTGCCGTGACCGACCGTGATGGAACACCCGTCTCGAAATCCATTCATACCGTCGAGTGGGACGCCGAGGAGACAGGCAAGAGCGGATACGATCACTTCATGCTCAAAGAGATTCACGAACAGCCACGCGCGCTTCGCCAGTGTCTGCGAGGACGGGTAAACGAACTCACGGCCAGCGTCGATGTTCCTGACGTTGACGACATCTCCTTCGTGCATCCGGGAGGTGGACGCGGGAAGTTCTCCGGCGTCCAGTTCGTTGCCTGTGGCACGTCGTATCACGCTGCGATGTACGCCACACAGCTGTTTCACGAGGCCGGGGTGCCTGCACAGGCGTTTCTCGCAAGCGAGTACGCAACCTCACCGCCGCCGGTTGGCGACAATCTGGTCGTCGGTGTCAGCCAGAGCGGCGAGACCGCAGACACACTGTCGGCGCTCCGCGAGGCGAGCAGTCGCGGTGGACAGACGCTCGCGCTGACGAACACAGTCGGGTCGACGATGAACCGCGAGTGTGACCACACCCTCCTCATCCGGTCAGGACCGGAGATCGGCGTGGCGGCAACGAAGACGTTCGCGGGTCAACTCGCCACGCTGAATCTGCTCTCGCTCGCCACAGCGGAGCGACCTGCTTCCCGTCGGTCGCTTGTTCCAGCGCTTCGGGAACTTCCCGGACAGGTCCAGCAGGTACTCGACGAGTCGAACGCGGAGGCGGTTGCAGAACACTACGCGGATGCCCGGTCGTACTTTTTCATCGGCCGCGGCTACCAGTATCCGGTCGCTCTCGAAGGCGCGCTGAAGCTCAAAGAGATAAGCTACGAACACGCCGAGGGCTTCGCTGCCGGAGAGTTGAAACACGGTCCCCTTGCTCTCGTCGACGAGGAGACGCCGGTGTTTGCACTGGTCGTCGGTGACGGCGAGCCTGCTCGGAAAACTGTTGGCAACATCAAAGAGGTCGAAGCGCGTGACGGGCCGGTTGTGGCAGTGACCGACGGCCGAAGCGACGCCGGACGGTACGCTGATCACGTCCTGTCGATTCCCGAGAGCCATCCCCGGACTGCGGCTATCCTCGGGAACGTACAGCTACAACTCGTCGCCTATCACGTCGCGAACCGACTCGGCCGGTCTATCGACAGACCGCGAAACCTGGCCAAAAGCGTGACTGTGGAGTAGAACAGTTACTCGTTCTCGGCTTTCGGCTTGAGGTGAGCCGGTTTTGCGATGACCTTTTTCTTCTTCGTGCCGTCGGTGATTTCGACCTGGTAGGCCTGGCCCTGCTTCCCGACGACAGTTCCGGTCTGGCCGTTGAAGCGTGGGTGGAATCGACCCTTCTGTTCGCTGGGGTCGAGGCTGAGGTGGACGGTGTCTCCCTCATCCAGGTGTTTGATGACCTGCTGTGGCGGCGATGTCCCCTGTGAGCGAGCGTCGTTCTGGAGTTTGTGCCGGGTTCCTTTCTGTGGTCCTTTTGATTTGGGCATTCGTGCGCAGTCTTTGTCCGTTTGGGCTTATAAAACAAGCGTTATGCCGTGAGGCGAGCAACCGGTTCGATGGGTTTAAGCGAACTCACCGGAAAATCGATGGTGCGGGCTTGTAGATCAGCGGTAGATCACTCCCTTGGCATGGGAGAGGCCCCGGGTTCAAATCCCGGCAAGTCCACTCGTCTCACTTCGTTCGACTCGTTCCTTCGCCGAACATCGCAAACGCTCTGCGTTTGCTCAATCCCGGCGAGTCCATCGGAGCGAACAAGCGGAGTTTTGCGGAGCGAGTGAGTGAGAATGGGCGAGCCCGGATTTGAATCACACATTGAGCGGACCTTCTCGTGCTCCGCTCCCTCACGAGTTCTGGTTCCCGTTAGAAAGTCGACATTATGCCAGCGACCACATGGCGGCGTCACAGTTTTGTATATACGAGAGTAAAGCATTCGCATATGTCCAACGAAGATACCACAGGCAGCGACGACGGGCCGGAGATGGTCCAGATCAATCTCCGACTCAGCAAAGCGTTCCTCGAAGATATCGACGCGACGTGGAAAGAACAGGGATTCAATTCTCGGAGCGAGTTTCTCCGGTACGCTGCCCGGGACGCGGTGAAACATCCGGAGTTCTCGCGGGAAGGGTGGAGACAGATCGCGGCGAGCGAACACAAACTCCGATCGGGCGAGGCGGATTAAACGTTTTCCAGCCCGTTTCTCCGAGTCGTGATGAACTCGCTGCGTTTTCGTCATGATTCATGTCGGAGACGGTCGCTGACTGCGGTTCGTAGTAAGCAGATGGGGTGGTTGTGAGAAAACCAATCGCTCATTGAGGCTGGTCAAGCGACCTGTCTACGACTTCCAGACTACTGCGAATCCTCCTGAGTTCTCGTACTCAGACACTCAATAGACTTACGAGCCCCTTCTTGACGAGAGTTTCACCCGCGTCGGTGAGTGTTCCGTATCCTTTGAAGGCTTTGAGTGCGCCGGGAGGAATTGTGTAGAGTGCATACGGCATCAGGTACGAATCATCGGAGAGCGTAATACCAGTATAATGCGTATCCTCGGTGAGCGTTGGTGTATATGGATACTGCTGTTTCGGTGGCGTCCCGATACACATGACCGTACAGTCTACAGAATTATACGGACGGTTTGCGTGTGAGAGAACAATAACAGGTCGTTCATCGTGTGCGTTTGTCGGGTCTGCAGCCCAAATGACTGTTCCGGCATCGAACTTCGTCATTCCTCAAGACCCGCTTCAAGTTCGTCTTCAAGAGCGTTAACTTCGGCCTCGAGGTCCGCTTCGCTCACCTTCTGAGCGTCCTTTTCATCACTGTTTATTACGTCGTCAGATTGATCCCCGAACATCCGAGTGAGCTGTTCGTGGCTTGCCACGTAGTGATGGAGGTCTTCACGATGCGAGAGCGCGTGGTAGTAGCCATCTTCAGTCTTGCCGACATAGTCGTCCTCGTAGAGGCGTTTGAGGGTCGTTGTGACTGTTCCCCGAGGGATATCGAGGGCGTCACGAATTTCAGCCGGGCGAAATCCGAGTTCTGGATGCTGATAGAGGTACATCACGATATCTGACTTCGTCGTACCTGGAGTGAGGGTAACGTCAGGGTCGTGTGCTTCGAGGTTAATCGGCATTGGTGTAGTTAGTTGTAGCCAGTTGTAGTTGATAAACGTTGCGCAAAAGAGCTAACGAAAACTGACTCTCTTCACCGAGTCCGACCCACCCAAAGCCAGAACACAGCGCTCCTTTGTCCAACAGTGTGGGCTTACCATCGAACACGCAGTGTATACTGAAGCCCACGGGGTTTCGAGAGACGGTGATGACACGGGAAGTGAGACTCAACCGGATTGTCGACCTGCTCGAAGAACTCGACTACCCAATCGAACGAGACGACGCGGAAGCTGCCGTCTCCGATGTCACGCTGGTACTGGCAGACGCCGAGCGAAATCTCGGTGAACTGGTCTCGAAGACCGACAGCACCAGATTCGAGACACCCGATGACATCGTCTCCGAACTCCACAACACGCTCCCCCGTGAGGCTGTCGGTGAACCGTACCAGTCAGAAGGCGAAGGCTGAACTACTGCCCCGTGTAGGAACTCGTAACGACCTCGTGGATACGCCCGGCGGTCACCGCACCGACACCGTCGGCTGCTGTGAGTTCGTCTTCGTCGGCTGTCATCACCGCCTCGACGCTCCCGAACTCTTCGAGGAGCGAACGGGCGATGACGGGCCCAACTTCCGCGATGGACGAGACGACGTACTCCTGCTGTTCGGCGAGCGTCTTCGACTGCTTCTCGCCGTGGACGCTCACCTCACGTCTACCGTCGTCCTGTTCGCGGGTCGCAATCACCTCTAGCATCGCGGCTGTCTCTCTCTCGTCTGCCGTCTGGACGACGCTCACACCGAAATCAACCGCCAGCGACGAAAGCGCGCCCTGAATCGCCTTCTCGTGGATGTTTCGCTGGCCGTAAAGGCTGTCACCCTCGATAATCACCACTGGTCGACCGTAGTGGCGGCTGGCGTCACCGACCTGCTCGAACATCGACCGGTCGCTTCCGACCAGCGTATCGAGAAAGTCCTCGACGGTCTTTCGCTCGACGACGACCCGGTCAGAGAGCACG
Source organism: Halovenus sp. (assembly GCA_003551265.1). Lineage (GTDB taxonomy): Archaea > Halobacteriota > Halobacteria > Halobacteriales > Haloarculaceae > Halovenus. The sequence goes on along the minus strand of PUMG01000261.1, from coordinate 1,370 downwards.
TAATCCCCGACTTCCAGCGTCTCCAGTCGAGTCTGGATTCCCTCGCGTTTCGAGAGGTCGCGCGCAATCGTCGAGTCGAGTTCGCGCTGGTCGATGACGATTTCGACAAGTTCTGCGTCCTCGTCGTCGCTCTCGCTCCCGTCCAGACCGGCCTCGGCGACGACCGCCTCTGCCTCATCCTCCGAGTTTCGACCATTCTCGTCTCCGTCGACTCCGTCCCTCTCTGTCTTGTTCCCACCACCGGGGCTGGAGAACGCATCGAGTCCTGCCTGTCCGCTCGCTTTATCAGTCGCTTCGTCTCTACTTGCGTCCTGCTCCGTGTTGTCGTCAACCTGCTGTTCTGCGGGGTCGGCCGTCTGTCGCTCGCCAGTCTCGTCTGTGTGTCCTTCCTGAGTGTCGTCGGCGCTGTGGTCGATTGCGACGTCGTCGAGACCGACTTGCTCTCTGAGGCGTGATTCGATGTCGCCAGCGGCGTTTTTGAGCAGGCGGAGTTCGCTCTCCATCTTCTTTTCGTCCTGTCTGGCCTTCCAGAAGTACGCCTCGTCGCGGGTGTTCTCGGCGAGCAACACGGCGACGCGGCCCTCGGTCTGACGGCCGGTTCGACCCTTGCGTTGAATCGAGCGAATCGCCGTTGGCACGGGTTCGTAGAACAACACGAGGTCGACCTCCGGGACGTCCAGTCCCTCCTCTGCAACGGAGGTCGAGACGAGCACCTCGAACTCGCCGTCTCGAAACCGCGAGAGCGTCTCCTGCTGTTCGGCCTGTGACATCCCGTCGCTCCCGTCTGTGTCCGACTGCCCGACGAAACGCTCGACGGCGAAGTGTGCATCGAGAAACTCCGTCAGCGTCTCGGCGGTGTCACGCGATTCGGTGAAGACGATGATGCGCTCGCCGTCGTTGATTCCCAGCGTCTCCGCGAGGAGCATCCGGGCCCGCCTGAACTTCGGGTGGAGGTCGTCGTACTCCTCGGCGAGACGGGTGGCTTTCATCACGTTCGGGTCAGACACCATCCGCTGGTCGGCTTTCGAGGCCCCCGACGACCGGGCCGCCTCGCGCTGGCGCTCCATGTAGCGTCTGAACGACTCCACGCTCTGGGTCTCGACGTACGTCAGCGCCGTCCGCAGCTTTCTGATCTCCGCCAGGATGCTCATCCCCTCGTATCCTGCGGAGTCGTCGCTGTCCATCAACCGCTGGAGACGACCCTGCATCTTCTGAATCTCTCGCTCGGACACGCTGGTGTTCTTCGTGTTCGTCACACCGAGTTTCTTCAACCGCGTCATCCGGTCCTCGACGACGACTTCGAGTGCGTCACGAATCTCCTCGACCGTCTCGGGCAGTTCGATACGCTTCCACTCGACGCTCGTGTCGTG
>PUMG01000015.1 GCA_003551265.1 Halovenus sp. | reverse complement strand
GCATGTTCGTCACACAGACAGGACAGCCTGGTCCCATCCGGACGGTCAGCCCCTCGGGAAGCATCGTCCGCAGTCCGAACTTCGCAATCGCTTGCTCGTGTGAGCCACAGACGTGCATGACGCTGACGTCCTCGTCAATCTCGTCCATCATGCTCTCGAGCCTGTCGACAATCGCGTTCGCAGCTTCGGGCTCTCTGAACTGGAGTGTCTGTTCAGCTGTCATCGGTCTCTCCCCCGGGCTCCGCTCTGTTGTTCTCCGAACTCCAGGACTGCGTCTGCGGCGCCGATCTCTTCGAGGGCTTCGTCTTCGTCACCTTCGAGGAACGACTCGTATATCGCGATCGTCTCCTCGACCTCGGTGTCGGGAATCTTTCGAATCGCAAAGCCCGCGTGGTTGAGGATGTAATCGCCTCTCTCGACGGACTCGCCGACGATGTCGAGTCGAATCGTCTTTTCCACGTTCCAGAACTCTGCGCGAGCTTCGTGACCGTCGATTTCGAGAATTTCTCCGGGAATACCGAGACACATCAGTCCTCCACCCCTGTTCGGGTTTCTGCGTCGTCCTGGGACAGTTCGACGTTCCAGGGGTCGTTTCCGAGCAGTCGGTCCGGTCGAACGAGACCGGACACGTCGTGGCCTTCGGTCTCGTGAGCCTCGACATCTTCTTTGCGTATCTGTTGCGCACAGTCTTCGCAGTACCAGCGGGCTCTCATGCGTCCACCTCGCTCGCCGACCGCTCGGTCTCTGGTGCGTCTGTGCCATCATCAGTACCCGTTCGTTCCGCCGCCACCACCGTTTCTGTATACGCTGTTATCATGTCTAGTACCTCTGCACTGGTCGCTTCGACGGTTTCGCTCAGTTCGAGCCCGGGTTCGATGACAGCGGGTTCGATACCAATTATCCGTATCTCGTCGGGTAACTCGTACACCGAGCGGCTGTACGACAGCGCCTCAGTGAACGAGACGTCGTGCATCGTCATCTCCGGCACGTCGCCTTCGAAGGTACCTTCGACACAGACGTACTCGTGCACTGCTCCTGGCTCTGCGTCCGTCCGAACGGCGTCGACAACGAGCCCATACTCACAGCCACTCATCGCCTCCAGCGCGAGGAAACCAGTGGTTCCTGCGTTCGTCAGCCGGACAGAGTCGTTCGACTGCAGGTCGGTGTCGAGCAGTCTCGAAACCAGTTTCGGCCCGACACCGTCGTCTCTCATCAGCTCGTTTCCGACACCGACGATGGCGAGTACAGGCTGACTGTCAGATAGCTCACAGTCGTGTGTCGATGTGGGGTGCTCGTCACTCATCGTTTCGCTCGTCTGTTCGTGTGTTGGGCTCGTCCCGCTCGATTTCCGAACGTTTCTGTTCGTCGATGCGCCAGCCGTCGAGCCGCCCGCCGACTATCGAACGCAGGATGTCCCAGTTATCCCGCGTGATGGCGAAGTAGGCGTGGATTGCGATCGCTGCAATCACCCAGAACGTCGCGAGCAGGTGCAACCGGAGCATCGTCTCGTAGGTGGTCCACCCCTCCATGAATCCGAGAACGGTAACCCACCACGCAGGGTCTGTTGCCAGTGCGTGCCACAGCGCAAAGCCAGTGAGCGTCAGCGCGAGCACGAAGAACCACGTCACGTACCAGAACACGGTCTGCATCGGATGATACCCCACCCACTCGTGTCGGTCTTCGTCGTAGGTCCGTCGGGCCTGTTTGTAGCCAGGAATGTAACGCACGAGACCCACGAACGCCAGCGCGATGATGACATTCTCTTTGAGCTGTTTCCGGCTCACAAGGAGTTTGTGGCCGTCGACGACTTTGTGATAGAACGGAAAGACAACGAGTGCAAGCACAGCGAGAACCACCCCAGACAGAATGTGAAGGTCGAACGCGACCTGGTACCCGTCCCAGATGCCGACGTTCATCGGTCCGTACCAGCCTGTCCAGAAGGCGACCCCTGTGACGATTGCAATCACCATCGTCAGCACCATCACCCAGTGTGAGAGTATCGACCCGATGCCCCAGCGCCGGAGTGGCTCTTTGTCGTCGGTGTCGAGTCCAAGATATCCCTGGTACATCTCCGTGAGTTCGACTCGAATGGCAGTCACCTGGGCTCCACCAGGGAACCGACGGATGTCGATGATGCCACCGTGATCTGTCCGTTCCCCTGCCGTGGGGCTGTCTCCAGCGTCGGCTGCTGTCGTGTCTCCGCCTGTGTCTGTGTGATTAGCCATTGTTGTTCACCAGGCACGCACTGTCTCCCGGCTGGACTGGTTCGATGGTCGTCTCGTACGTTGCCTCCGGCGTCCTGACGTGGACACCACAGGCCAGACACGGGTCGAACGACCGGATCGTTCGCATCACGCCAAGTGGGTTCTCGATGTCTTCGACCGTGTCGCCGACGAGTGCCTCCTCGAGAACCGTCGGCTCGCCCTCGGCGTCGCGCGGACCAAGGTTCCACAGCGTCGGCGTGATAATCTGGTACTGTTCGATGATGCCGTCTCGAACGTCCATGTAGTGACTCAACGCACCGCGAGACGGCTCGAACAGGCCGACGCCCCTGCCGGTAAACTCGTCTGGCCAGTCGTCCGCCATGAACGGTTCAGCCGGGTCAATCGCATCGAGCCACTCCATCACCTGGTCACGAACGACCAGCGCCTCCTGTGCCCGTGCAATCAGGCGATTGAGGGTGTTACTTTCGGTGGCTCCTCCACCGAGAGTCTCTCGAAGGTCGAACGGGTCAAGGTCGGCGATGACGAGACGAGCGAGCGGACCCACCTCCATGGACTGTCCGTCGAAACGCGGTGCTTTCCCCCACGAGTACGCCCCTTCTTTCTCGGGGTCCGGTTCGGGAGGCTTCGCCTCTGTTGGGTGTCCACCAGAGTCGTCGGTGTACCACGCGTACTCGGTGTCCTCGGTGATGCCGTCGACGACCTCCGCCTTGCTCAGCAACTCCCTCGACCCGTCTCGATAGACGCCCCGTGGGAGAAACAGCTCACCGGTTTCGGGATGCTCGAAGATGCCGTTGCTGTAGTATCGGTTGGGACCCTGGCCGATTTCGGCGGCCCCTTCTTCGGCAGCAGCCACCAGAATCGAGACGATGTCGTGCAAACCTTCACCGAGCTCCGGGTCGAACTCGCCGTTCTGGACGTTCTCGAGAACCTGTGGTACGGCGTCGGTCGGACCGAGCCAGTTGCTCACCTCGCGAACGCGCGATTTGACAGCTTCTATGGTCGAGGCGTCGGGACGTGTCGCGAGACCGCCAGGGACGTACGAGAGGGGGTGAGGCGAACGGCCGCCGAACTCCGCCAGCGCGTTCATTATCTTTCGCTGGTTTTCGAGTGCACCGAGGTATCCGTCGCCTTCGAGTGGGTCGAGTCGGTCGAACCCCGTCTCTGCGACCGCGTCGCTGTAGTCGGGACCAACCAGGGCGAACAGGTGAATCGCATGATTCCACAGGTAGAACACGCCCTCCGAGGCGTCGCGTGTCAACACGGCGTTCGCCGGGGGCCCGTCGAACGCTCCCGCTTCGATAGCAGCGTCCTCGGCTGCTTTCGAGGAACACAGCCGATGACACAGAAAGCACACGCCACAGACCATCCCGGTGAGCTGTGCCGCATCGTAGGGTTTGCGGCCTACGGTGATTATTTCGGCGCCACGGAACATCTTCATCATGCTCTTTGCTTCGACCACTTCTCCATCTTCGACCTCCAGCGTCGTCCCGTGGTGTCCTTCGATGCGTGTCGTCGGGTCGATTGTAATTTCAACCATTGGTTACTCCTCTTCGGTATCGCTGGTGTCTGCGTCCGGTTCGCCTGCCTCGTCAGCTGTCTGTGTGTGTTCGGACGTCGTATCGTCTCCTTTGAACGAGCCGTACCCTGTTGCTTTTCGAACGGCGTGTGCGCCGATTCCGGCCCCCGCCGCAGCGACGCCTGCCCAGCCAGCCTGCTCGGCCGAAATCGGCCCGAAGAACGACTGTCGTTCGATCTCTGTATCGAGTGGTTCGAACCGATCCCAGAAATCGGGTTCCATACACCCGATACACGGCGCTCCGACGTTGAGACAGACGCTCGTGCCGTCGTTCCAGAGCCGTGTCTGGTCGTCACAGTGCGTGTACGGACCGGCACAGCCAACTTTGATGAGACAGCCCTCTCCACCGGGCTTCTCGGCGAACTCGCCCCGGTCGAAGTATCCGCGCAGAGGACAGTTGTCGTGAACGAGCGGCTCGTAAAACGGCTTCGGTCGGTTGTACCTGTCGAGTTCGGGAACGTGACCGTTGAGGACTGTTGCGATAGTCAACAGCAGATAGTCCGGATGAGGTGGACAGCCACCCAGGTTGATGACCGGCAGCCCTGCTCCGGACGTGAAGTCAGGACCGAGCACGCCGGTGTCGTCTCGACCTTCGAACTGGACTCCTTTGGCACCGGTAACGTTCGCGCCGAGACCGTACAGCCGCTCTTTGTTCTCGGCCGCTGGCCAACCACCGAAGGCTGCACAGGCCCCCAGTGCGATGACGTACTCAGCCTCCGGCGCGAGTTCGTTGACCCAGTCAACGACTGGTTTGCTCGTCCCGTCGACCGTCTGTCCGACTGTTGCAGCCGAGGGGATCTGTGTGGGAACGGAGCCCTCGACGATCAACACGTCCGGCGAGTCACTCATCGAGTCGATTGCCGTCTCGCCCTGTTCAGGCATTATCGTCGGGTGGAACGTCACTTCGAGCCGGAACTCGCTCAGCGTCTCTTCGAGAGTCGGATACTGCCCCTGAAGAACCGAGATTGTACAGCCAGAACAGGACTGCCCCTGTAACCAGACGACCTCCATCTCACCCGCTACTGCCTGCTCGAGTGCGGCACCGATCTCGGTCGCATGGCTTGCTACGACTGTTCCTGCTGCTGCTCCCGCCGCGAGTTGCAAGAAGTTTCGACGTGACGTCGCTGGATTGTTGGTTTCGGTGTCGATCCTGTCCTCTCTGTGAGCTGTCTCTGGTGCTCTCATGGATGATTCTCGTTGTTGCCCGACGCTTGGTTCTCGACTGTGCCCATCTCACATGCCGTCAGGACGGCCCCTGCGGGAGCGACTTCTCCCCACCGTGCAACCCGAAAATCTGAACAGACACGTGTAGTCATACACGCACATTTAGCGCCATAGCGGCGTAGCTCGCACTCTTAAATAAGGTGTATATTATATACAGAATGAGCAAAGTGAACCGGGTTCAGGCTGTATTGGGAGAAGCGTTCAGCCGAACAGAGGTACCACAACCGACGCGAACGGCTCACCAGGTATCGGAGCGAGTGTCACACCGAAGAACGCGAAGAGCGTGAAGAAACCGACCAGTGCTGGCAGGATCACCCGAGCGTAGTTCGTCTGGCCGAGCACCATACCGAGGTCACCCATCATGTCTCTGAGTGACGGGGTGTCACTCTTGCGCAGAATTGCCAGTTCCAGTCCGAACAGCACGACTGTCGCAGCGGCGGACATCATACAGAACGGGCAGATCTCACCGATGGGGACCAGCTGGAGCCAGACGAAATACGACGACGCCAGCACACCGCTCGCTGTGATTGGGGTGAGTATCTTGATGATCAGAGGGTGGCGCGTGTCGAACCACCACAGCGACAGTGCAATCGTGCTGAGGTAATAGAACGCGCCGAGCGTTGCGAGTGGGACGCCGAGGACGTACGCCCACGAACTCGTGATAACTTCGAGACTGCCCTGAAGCGTTGCGTCTGCCGGGATGACCGGGAGCGCGAAGAAGTGAATGCCGCTAAGGAATGTGCTTACGAACCATCCAAACACCGCGACACCGGTGAACACGCCAAACAGCGTGGACACTTGCGGCGAGTAATCCCAGTCGTACTCGAACGACTTCGTCGTGTGGGTCTGTGTTGCCATACAGGTTCTGCTTCGAAGGCCACTTACAAAAGTATTGCGCATTATCCACAATACTAAGAAATACCGGGTGTGCGTGTGGTAAGTAGCACACTGCGGCCGGATTCATCAGTCTCTCAGTGTCATCAGGGTGTACTGCTCATAAACAGTGTTGTACACCTTTCACACAATCTTATAACCCTGGAGCACGGAGAGAGGGTATGGCAAACTCGATGCACGAGATGCTCAGACAGGACATGCAGTGTGAAGGCCTTCTCGAGTGCTTCCACGGTCTCAAACACCTCGATAAGATGTGTTTCAAAGTTCTCGTTCAGAGCGATGAACCGCTCACGATCGACCAGATTGCGGCGGAGGTCGACCGCGAGCGCTCGACCGTGTACCGGTCGGTCCAGCGACTCGTCCAAAACGGCTTCGTCCAGAAAGAACAGATAAACTACGACGAAGGTGGGTACTACCACGTGTTCTATCCGACGAGCGCAGACGAAATCGCAGACGAGATGCAGCGAACGCTGAACGACTGGTACGCGAAGATGGGTCAACTCATCGACGAGTTCCGACGGAAGTACGACGACCCACAGATGGCCGCCCTCGAGAACTGAAATTTTACTGGGTGGAGATGACGCGCTCCAGTGCGTCTTGGCTCTGCATACCGGTCAACCGCTCGGTCAGTTCACCGTTGCTGAAGACGATGAGCGTCGGGACTGCCTGGACACCGAACTCTGCAGCG